>JAPXTT010000091.1:0-5313 GCA_033812395.1 Leucobacter sp.
GCGAGTAGCGAAAGGCGGCGGCCCACTGCTGCTGCACTCGGAACCAGACATGCTGATCAAGATTGTGCGTGACGTCTTCAACGAAGACTTTCACAAATTGATTATTCAAGGTGATGAGACCTACCGAGTAATCGAAGAGTATCTGTCTCAGGTTGCGCCCGAATTGCTTGAGCGCGTCTCGCGATACGAAGACTCACGCGACATTTTTGACGAGTACCGCATCAACGAGCAAATCGTTAAGGCTCTAGACCGTAAGGTGTGGCTGCCCTCAGGCGGTTCGCTTGTGATCGACCGCACTGAGGCAATGACGGTTGTTGATGTCAACACCGGCAAATTCGTAGGGTCAGGCGGCAACCTGGAAGAGACCGTCACGAAGAATAACCTCGAAGCCGCAGAAGAGATAGTTCGTCAGTTACGTTTGCGCGACATTGGCGGCATCATCGTGATCGACTTCATAGATATGGTGCTCGAGTCCAATCGTGATCTCGTGCTTCGTCGTCTTGTAGAGTGCCTGAGCCGTGATCGCACGAAGCACCAGGTTGCTGAGGTAACCTCTCTTGGCCTCGTGCAGATGACACGTAAGAAGCTCGGTCTTGGTTTGCTTGAATCCTTTAGCGAACCTTGTGACTCCTGCGCTGGCCGCGGCATTCTTGTGCATCACGAGCCAATTCATAAGCACCGTAGCGAGGCTGCTGTGCGAAGCAACAACAAGCGAAAGAGTGGTTCTCAGCAGCAGACTGCGCCAGCTCAAACGCATGCCATTACTGACGAGACGCGCGGTGCGATGGCAAAAATTGCAGCATCGACTATTTCTGGTGCAGGTGAGCACGCAGAGCTGGCTGAGACCAGCGAAGTGAGTGCATCGGTCGCGAAAGAAAATGTTCGAGGTTCGCGACAACAGCGTTCGCGAGCAGACCGGGCAGACCGCGCAGACCGAGCTGACCGCAGTGGTCGATTGGGGCGTGTTGATTGTGCAGAACGCGTCGAACGCGAGGCAAAGCAGCCTGAGTCGCAGCTACCGCCCACGACGACCGAGAGTAAGCAGAACGAGACCAAGCTCAGTGCAGAAGCGCTGCTCGGATCGGTGCTCGACGCACTGCCGCCGGCTCCAGAAGCAGGCACTCGTCGACGCGGCAGTCGCAGGGTGAGCTCGGTTCCGTCGGCTGCTGGTGAAACCTCGTAGCAGACACGGCGCGCCGCTATTTGACCGGTTTGGTGAGATGCGGTAAAGTTGACCGTTGGTGCCACTCGTTTTTTGAGTGGTAATGTGCGCGGCGAGTTCCAGCGTGCTCATCGGTTTCGGCGGGGTTCCGCTGGTAGCAGTAGATCGTTTCGAAAGAAAAAGGTAGACAAGTGGTTTTCGCAGTAGTGCGCACAAGCGGTCGTCAGGAGAAGGTCGAGGTCGGCTCGATCATCACCGTGAACCGCGTATCGGGTGACGACAAGGGCAAGATCGAGCTTCCGGCTGTGCTGCTCGTCGACGGCGATACGGTCACCACCGACCCCGCGAAGCTTGCAAAGGTGAAGGTTACTGCTGAGGTGCTCAACGACCTCCGCGGCCCGAAGATCATCATTCAGAAGTACAAGAACAAGACCGGTTACAAGAAGCGCCAGGGTCACCGTCAAGACCTGACTCGCCTCAAGGTCACTGGTATCAAGTAACCCGTTTCGGGCACTCACCTAAGGAGTAGAGACTCATGGCACATAAAAAGGGCGCGAGCTCGACCCGTAACGGTCGCGACTCGAATGCACAGCGTCTTGGCGTAAAGCGCTTCGGCGGCCAGCAGGTCAACGCAGGCGAGATCATCGTTCGCCAGCGCGGCACCCACTTTCACCCTGGCGTGAACGTTGGCCGTGGCGGCGACGACACACTGTTCGCTCTCGCTGCTGGCGCGGTTGAGTTCGGCGCAAAGGGCGGCCGCAAGGTTGTGAACATCGTCGCTGCTGCGTAAGTAGTCGACAACAGCAAGGCGGGCTTCGGCTCGCCTTTTGCTGTTTTCGGAGGCTATCGTGGGATTAGCCCCACGGCTTTCGAGAACAAATTTCTAAAAAGGGGATGCGGCGTGGTTACATTCGTCGATCAGGTGCGCGTGCACCTGCAGGCCGGTCGCGGCGGAAACGGCTGTGTGTCGGTTCGGCGTGAAAAGTTTAAGCCACTCGCAGGCCCCGACGGCGGAGCCGGCGGTCACGGTGGCGACATCGTGATCCTCGCTGACCCACAGGTCACGACACTGCTCGATTATCACCGTCGCGCGCACCGAAATGCCGAGAACGGCGGCTATGGCGCTGGCGGTTACCGCGACGGCACTGAGGGTGCCGAGATGCTGCTGCGCGTGCCAATCGGCACCGTGGTCAAGAGCGAGGCTGGCGATGTGCTTGCCGACCTCACCGAAGCTGGCATGCGATACCTCGCGGCGAAGGGCGGCGTCGGTGGTCTCGGCAACAATGCGCTCGCGAGCCCGAAGCGCAAGGCGCCAGGTTTTGCGCTGCTCGGTACCGAGGGTAAACAGGCCACACTGGCTCTCGAACTGAAGACTATTGCCGACGTCGCGCTTGTCGGCTTCCCTTCAGCAGGTAAGTCGAGCCTGATCGCTGCGCTCAGTGCGGCACGGCCCAAGATTGCCGACTACCCGTTCACCACCCTGCACCCCAACCTTGGGGTCGTTGAGGTGGGCGATCACCGCTACACCGTCGCTGATGTGCCCGGTCTCATCGAGGGCGCGAGCGAGGGCAAGGGTCTCGGTCTCGACTTCTTGCGCCACGTCGAGCGGTGCAGCGCTCTCTTGCACGTGCTTGATTGCGCAACGCTCGAGCCTGGTCGAGACCCGCTCTCTGACCTCGAAGTGATTCGCAAGGAGCTCGCTGCGTACCCGGTTCCAGAGGGGCAGACGCCGCTGCTTGAGCGCCCGCAACTCGTCGCGCTCAACAAAGTCGACGTGCCAGAGGCGCGCGAACTCGCCGATTTCGTTCGGGCCGACCTCGAAGCGCAGGGTTACCGTGTCTTCGAGATCTCGGCGACCTCGCACGAGGGTTTGCGCCAGCTGAGCTTCGCGCTCGGTGGGCTTGTAGATGCCGCTCGTGAAGAGGCTGCGACCACGGTCGAAGAGTCGCCGCGCATCGTGCTGCGCCCGAAAGCAGTGAACGACAGTGGGTTTCGTGTTGCGACCGAAGGCGGCAGCTACGGCACGCTCTACCGTATTCTTGGCGAGAAACCTGAGCGCTGGGTTGAGCAGACCGACTTCACGAATGACGAGGCCGTTGGGTATCTCGCTGACCGGCTGCAGAAGATCGGTATTGAAGACGCGCTGGTTAAGGCAGGTGCAACGGCTGGTTCGACAGTTGTGATCGGCCCCGGCGCGGGTGTGGTCTTTGACTGGGAGCCCACGGTGACGTCTGCTGCAGAGGTGCAGGTGGGCAACCGTGGCAGCGATCCTCGCATTGACAGCTCTGACCGCCGTACAAATAACGAGCGACGAAAGCAATATCACGACCTCATGGATGCCAAAGCAGAGGCTCGAGCCGAACTGCAACGGGAGCGTGAGGCTGGCATGTGGAGCGAAGAACAGTGAGCCCAGACGCTGCGATGCCTCGGTTTTCTGGTAAACGAGTGGTCGTGAAGGTCGGTTCATCTTCAGTCAGTGGCGAGAACGCTTCTCAGATTCCGAATCTAGTCGATTCGCTTGCGCGGCTTCATCGCGCAGGTACCGAAGTCATTCTTGTCTCGAGTGGAGCGATTGCGACTGGCGTTCCGTTTTTGCTGCTTGGCGAGCGGCCTGATGACCTCGCTACCCAGCAGGCGGCAGCCGCGGTCGGCCAGAACATTCTTGTGAATCGCTACCAACGCGCACTTACCGTGCACGAGATTATCGCCGGGCAGGTGCTGCTCACCGCGAGCGATATGCAGAACGACACGCACCGTAGCAACGCGAAACGTGCTCTCGAGAGGTTGCTGCAACTCGGTATCTTGCCGATTATCAACGAGAACGACACAGTCGCGACTCACGAGATTCGATTTGGTGACAATGACCACCTTGCGGCTCTCGTTGCGAAGCTGATTGATGCTGACCAGCTGGTGTTGCTTTCAGATGTTGACGCACTGTACACCGCACCACCACAGCAACCAGGGGCTACAAGGATCAGCCACGTCGCTTACGGAGACACCCTAGCGGGGGTTGAAATTGGTGCGACGCAGTCTGGGTGGGGCACCGGCGGTGCCGCTACCAAAGTGCAGGCTGCGCGCCTTGCCGCTGACGCGGGAACAGCGGTGCTGCTGACAGAGACACGACTGCTTGCCGGTGTGCTCGACGGCGAACCTCATGGCACCCACTTCGAGGCAGCGCCTCGCCCGTAGCCAATCACTATGCTTAGTGCATGAGCACTGACGCATTTCTCGATAAACTCGCGCGCGCACGGGCGGCCTCACGGGGGCTTGCCACAGCAACCACTGCGCAGAAGAACGCCGCTCTTGCGGCGATTGCCGACGCAATTGAGGGTGCGATTCCAGAGATTGTTGCGGCAAACGAGCTTGATTTGGAGCGTGGCAGGGCTGAGCAGATAGGCGACGGCCTGCTTGACCGGCTCTTGCTCGATGATATCAGGCTACGTGGGCTTGCAGATGCGGTGCGTCAGGTGATCGGCATTGCAGACCCAGTGGGTGAGGTGGTTCGGGGGAGCACGCTTGCGAACGGAGTGCAGCTCACGCAAGTGCGTGTGCCTTTTGGAGTTGTTGGGGCAATCTACGAGGCTAGACCAAATGTGACGGTCGATATCGCAGCGCTCGCGCTCAAGAGCGGCAACGGGGCAGTGCTGAGGGGCGGTACTGCAGCTGAACACACCAATCGGGTATTGGTTCAGCTGATTCAGCGTGCAATCAGCAGCGCCGATCTCGACGGTGATGTGGTGCAAACCATCGATGAGTTTGGCCGTGAAGGTGCTGCCCGCCTGATGCGTGCTCGCGGGTATATCGATGTGCTGATCCCACGTGGCTCTGCCGGCTTGATCTCTGCGGTTGTGCAGGAATCGACGGTGCCGGTCATCGAAACAGGCTCGGGTCTGGTGCACGTTTTTGTTGACGCTAGTGCTGACGAGCAGAAGGCGATCGCGATTGTGAAGAACTCGAAGACCCACCGGCCGAGTGTCTGTAATGCAGCAGAAACACTGCTGGTGCATCGTGAGGCGGCCGGGCGCCTGCTGCCGCAGCTCACCGCGGTGTTGCTCGAAGCGCAAGTCGCACTGTACGGAGACGCGAGATCGCGTTCACTTGCAGCGGGCATAGCCGAGGCAGTTGATGAGGTATGGTCGACTGAACATCAT
>JAPXTT010000092.1:0-5306 GCA_033812395.1 Leucobacter sp.
TGCCGGGGCGTAGGTCTTTATTCAGTGGGATCAGCGAGCCGGCCTCTACCATCTCAGCGGTAATGCGGTTCCACTCATCCTGCGACCCGTTGCACCACACAACAGCGCTGGGCTGGGTGAGTTCAGCAACCTCAGAGACCCACTGCAGCACCTCTGGGTTCGAGGTGGCCCGGCCTTCGGTCACGAGTTCCGAGATCGGAGCTGAAGTATCCAGAATCGATGCACTGCCCATGCGTTCGCTTCTCCTTAGTAAAAAGTGGGGGTATCACCATTCTGAGTGAACATCAGGTGACCAATCGGCAACTTTGGCTTGTAAAGAAACTCAATTCTTGCCGTATAGTCAATATATGAGCCCTAACTCATGGCAGATGCCAGCAGAAGATTCTCTCAATAAGATGCTGCTCGGAAAACGAATCAGACACTTTCGCACCCAGTCAGGCCTCACCCTTGACGCTCTTGGGGAGCGCGTTGGTGTCGTCGGCAGCCAGCTCTCGCTTATCGAGAACGGCAAACGAGAGCCGCGACTCTCGCTGCTACAGGCGATCGCACGTGAGCTTGGCATTGAGCCCGCAGAGCTGCTTCGCCAGGAAGCCCCGAACCCCCGCAGTGCGCTCGAGCTCGAGCTCGAGCGGATGCAGCACTCCCCCGCATACCTGCAGCTCAAGTTACCGCATGTACGCACACCAAAGACGCTCAGCGACGAAGCCCTCGAGTCCCTGGTCGGCTTACATCGCGAACTTGCCCGCAGATCACACGCGGCCGCGGCAACCCCAGAAGAAGCTCGGCGCTCAAACACCGAGATACGACTCAAGATGCGCGAGTTGGGCAACTACCTACCCGACATTGAACGCATAGCCGAAGACCTCATGCGCAGACTTGGTCACACGACGACCAGCGCCGTGACGCATCGAGACGTCGCGGTGCTCGCCGAGCAACTCGGCTTCACACTGATCTTCGTCGATGACCTGCCCTCAAACACTCGCAGCATTACCGACCTCGAGAACGGCCGCATCTACCTGCCACCCGCCTCGATTCCAGGCGGTCACGGCCTGCGATCACTCGCACTTCAGGCCATGGCCCACCGCGTGCTCGGCCACCAAGAACCCGCGAGCTACGCAGAGTTTCTCGAGCAGCGCCTGCAGATCAACTACTTTGCCTCAGCCTGCCTCATGCCAGAGGCCCGCACCGTCGAATTTCTCAGGGCCGCAAAGAATGCCCGCAACCTCGCGATCGAAGATCTGCGTGACGCTTTCGGGGTCACGCACGAGGCCGCAGCTCACCGTTTCACCAACCTCGCGTCAGCACACCTGGGGCTGAACGTGCACCACTATCGCCTCGACGCCGCGGGTGTAATCGTTCGCGGCTACGAAAACGATGGCCTACCACTCCCCTCAGACGCAACCGGAGCAATTGAAGGTCAAGTGGTGTGCCGCAAGTGGGCGGGCCGCACAGCGTTCGACCGCACCAACCGTACGAGCGAGTTCTACCAATACACCGACACCCCAGACGGCACCTACTGGTCGACCGTGCAAATCGGAGACATCGCACAGGGCGCCTTTTCAATCGCCTGTGGCGTGCCCTTCGACGACGCCAAGTGGTTTCGAGGTCGAGACACATCAGCTCGCACCCACTCCGCATGCCCCGACCCGGCGTGCTGCCAAACACCCAGCGAAAATCTACTCACACGCTGGCAGGGTAAGGCATGGCCGAGCGCACGCATGCACGCGCACGTGCTTGCGCCGCTGCCCACTGGCTCTTTCCCGGGTGTAGACGACACCGAAATGTACGAATTCTTGAGTGCTCACGCGCCCACCGACTGAGCGCGATTCGAGCATGGCGCCGCTCATCAGGCTTGTCGAGATGAACAAAGCATGGCGAGATGAAGGCGGGCAAGGCCTGGCGAAGCGACCACGGGGGTTTAGATCGCGCGCAGATCCATCCGCGCGCTGCGCTCGCTCCCGCCAGACCCGGCCATGCGCACGATCTAAAACCCCGCGGTCGCTCAACGCGCTTCGATCGCGATCGCTCACACAAAATGAATTGCACCGCGACCCACTTGCAAGCAATCACCGACGGGAACTAGTGCTCTGGCACAAGTTCTCGGCTACCGAGAGTCTTGTCGGGTGGCTCGTATACCCTCACCCGCGGCAGCTCTTGTTGGCGACCGCATCAGGAGTCGCCGCTTAGAGCTTGAGATGACTCAGGATCAGCTCGCACACGCTTGCGACATTGACCCCTCAAATCTGCGCGCCTACGAGAACGGTCGCGGCCTGCCGAACGTCTACACCGTAGTGCGCATTTCTGCTGCGCTCATGCTCGAGCGCCCAGGCGACCTGCTCGACGGACTGACGACCGAGCTGTTCACGCCTCGAAACCAGTAACACGGGCCTCGTTTTGAGGCATAAAAAGGATCACCGCCAGCCCGAGCCTCGCCGCTGTGATCTCCTGCTCGCCGTTTGTCGATACCACACAGATATTTCTGAGATCTTTGGATCGCACGACGCCTCGTCGCGCCCGTGAGTGTCAGTGGTCACTGCTTGAATGTGGCCATGAACCTTTTCGACGAGCTACAGGCCCGGTTAGACGCCCTCAGGGGCCTCTTCCCGACGCTCGAAGCTGCCGACGAAATCAGTTCAGCGGTCACCCTGCTGAACGACGAAACGCTCTGCGATCTCACCGATCTGGTCGCGCAGACTATGCGCGTCTATCAACAGTTCTCGCTCGCAAGCAGCGGCGCGATCGCTGCGCGTTCTCAGCGAGCTGCCGGCCACAAGGGGCTTGCGCAGTCACGCGGGTTTCGCAGCCCCGCAGCACTGATCCAGCAGCTCACCGGGGTCAGCCGCCACACCGCGATGCAGCACATTCGAGTCGGTGAGTCACTTACAGAGGCAGCAAGCGAAGCCGAGCTCGAGCCATCTGGCTCCATACCTGCAAAAGATGAGAGCTTAAGCCCGCAACCCGCAGGTGTTGCGTCACCAACAACCACGCCTGCAACACCTTGGTTCGCGCCTCTCACCACCGCACTCCGCGAGTGTCGCCTTTCACCCGAGCAGCACGATGCGATCCGACGTGGAATCGGCGAACCGCCCGCCACCGCCACCGCGTGTGATGCTCCCCCCGGCTCGACCCTCAACCTAGCCACCGATGCGCAGGCATCACCCGAGGTGATCTTGGCCTGGCGACTCGCCACCGAACAACTCGTCGAATATGCTGCTGAAGTTCCTGTCGAAGAGCTCGCGAAGCAGGCACGTGCGGTGCGCGATCTGCTCGATCCAGAGGGTGCGAACGCTAGATACCTCGCGAAGCATGAGGCTCGCTCGTTCACAATGTGGACCGACAGAGACGGCCTCGCTCATGGCAAGTTTGTGTTCGATGACGAATCAGCCGAGTGGATCCGCGACATTGTGAATACCGCGCTGCGCCCGCGCAGGGGTGGTCCACGCTTCGTCACCGCAGAAGAACAGGCTCGCTCGGACGCACTGCAGCGCGATTCGCGCACCAACGAACAATTGGCGCACGACCTACTCGTCGACGTGCTGAAGGCAGGGGCGATTGCCGATGCTGCGACTGTGTTCGGGGCGCGTCAGGTGGGCATCAAGGTTGTGCAGGTCATCACCCGTGACGACCTGCACGTGGGCGAGACCCCGACAGCAACCTACCTACAAGAAAGCGGCACGATCGTGCCCGCAGGCACTGGTTCGCAGCGACGGTGCAACACGGGCGAGCAGCACCTGGTGCTCGACGAGCACGGCGACCCACTCAACGTGGGCCGCGAGCAGCGCCTGTTCACCTCACGACAACGGGTCGCTCTTGCCGCCCGAGATGGCGGCTGTCGCTGGGTCGGGTGCGACCGGCCCGCCTCGTACTGCGAAGCGCACCACATCGATCAGTGGCATGCCGACCAAGGTCGCACCGACATCGACCGCGGGGTTCTGCTCTGCCGCTTTCACCACATGCAGTTGCACAATGGCGGGTGGAGCATCAGCCGCGAAGGGCATGGCCCGTTTCTGCTCCACGCACCATTGAGTCCGGAGCCGCCGCCGATTGACACTGCGAGCGAGGTGCCGCCCACGCTCGGCAGAAGCGCCGAACCGATCGAACTGCGGCCGCCCATATCGCTCAGATACGCGTGGCAGAGCGCGACACCTCCCGCGAAGAAGTTTCGAATAGCGGCATGAGCGTCGACACGACTGTGCAACAAGCAGCCCAAGAACAATGGCGCCAGTTCGTGTGCTTTCAGTTCATCAGTTCACCAGTTCACCAGTTCGTGAGCTTTTCAGTTCGCCAGTTCGCCAGTTCGTGAGCTTTTCAGTTCGGCAGTTCGCCAGTTCGCCAGTTCGTGAAGTTGTCTGAGCGATACCGGGTGAAGTTGTCTGAGCGATACCGGGTGAAGTTGCCTGAGCGATACCGGGTGAAGTTGCCTGAGCGATACCGGGTGAAGTTGCCGGCGAGCCACCAAGAGAAGTCATCTGAGCGTCACAGGGTCTCGGCAGCACGAGACCGCGGCAACCTGGTGGCGTGACGTCACCGGGTCGGTACTTCAGAGTGGCATGGCCTCGGAGCGTCCTGGCGAGAGTGCATGCATGGGGCATGAGGGTCGAGCGCATGGTCAGCTTGCCTGCAGAAATGTGGGTTGCTCAAAGAGCAGGGCGACTGCGGGGTTTCGGTTCGTGCGCATGGCCGGGTCTGGCGGGAGCGAGCGCCGCTCGCGGATGGACCTGCGCGCGAACCGAAACCCCGTGGCCACTATGAGAATGGTGCATGAATCCGCTCCATCTCGACGGGCTCGATGTGTGGTGCACAAGCACGATGAGCGAGTGAAAGCTCAATAAACAAACCTCGCAGCTACGCCGTAATCTTCTCGAGCACCAGCGGTCCACCGGTTTGGGCAGTGCCGCCCTCCTCGATCTGCCAGGCACCCTCGACGGCCTCAAGCGCCCGCTCGAAGCGCGCAGCGTCGTCTGCCGAGAGTGTGAACAGCGGGTCTCCTGCGCGCACTGTGTCGCCTGGCTTCGCGTGAAGATCGATGCCAGCTGCAAAGATCACCGGGTCCTCAGCCCGTGCACGACCCGCACCGAGACGCCATGCGCCAATTCCGAACGGCAGCGCTTCAAGGCGAGTCAGTACGCCCGACGACGGTGCGACCACGGTGTGCGTCTCGAGAGCAACCGGCAGCGGCGCATCGGGGTCACCGCCCTGCGCCGAGATCATGCGGCGCCAGGCATCCATCGCACGACCATCGTCGAGCGCCGACTCAACGTCTGCTTCGGCTTGCCCCGCGAGCGCGAGCATCTCACGCGCAAGCG
>JAPXTT010000093.1:0-5303 GCA_033812395.1 Leucobacter sp.
TTGGTGTGATCCTCGCGCCGCAGGTAAAGGTCGCTGAGGCGATCATCGAGACTCTGCACTCGACCAGGCAGAACGTGTTGATTCAGCGTTTCGTGGCTGAGAGCCGCGGCAAAGACATTCGTGCCCTCGTGGTGGGCGACCGCGTGGTGGCTGCGATGCGTAGGCAGGCCAGCGGTGACGAGTTTCGTTCAAACGTGCACCGCGGGGGCAGCGTTGAACCAGTGCAGCTGTCGGCTGCGTACGAGCAGACGGCAGTGCGCGCCGCCCAGATTATGGGGTTACGTGTGGCAGGTGTCGACATGCTTGAGGGCGATGAGGGCCCGCTGGTGATGGAGGTCAACTCGTCACCTGGTCTGCAGGGCATTGAGCAGGCAACCGGGCTCGACGTCGCCGGCGCGATCATCGACTACATCGGCAACCAAGTCGCGTTTCCTGAAATCGACGTGCGGCAGCGGCTCAGCGTCTCGACCGGCTACGGAGTGGCAGAGCTCGTAATGCACGCGGGTGCAGAACACGTCGGCAAGAAACTCGGTGACCTTGGGCTGTGGGATCGCGACATCACCGTGCTCACACTGCACCGAGGTGTGCAGGTGATTCCAAACCCTCGCAAGCATGTCGTGCTTGAGCCTGAAGACCGCCTGCTCTGCTTTGGCAAGCTTGAAGAAATGCGCTCAATGATTCCTGATCGTCCGCGTCGTCGTGCTCGCGTGCGTAAGCTGCCGCAGGAGGCGCGTGACCTGGCTGCAGAGAGTTAACGACTAGGGGCGCTCGAGCGCGAGAGAGAACTCGATGATGCCGGTGGGCTCGACCGATACAAAGCCCAGGTGAGGTGCGGTCATTTCAAAATCGGCGAAGGTAATCGGAATTTGTCCGGCGATTTCGACGGTGCCAAATTTCGCCCCCTCATCCGCAGCAAACGCCCGCATCTGTACCGTCACACTGACCGGTTGGGTGACCCCAGACAGCGTCAGGTCACCGGTGAGCGTGTGCTCGGTCACCTCGCCCGATGAGGGCACACTATCGATTGTGAGCGGTTCAGCGAGAGTAAATGTTGCGGTGGGGTGTGCTGTGGCTCGCGCGACATTTTCACGAAAGTAGGCGTCACGCGATGAGTTGTCTGTTGCGATCGACGCAACGTCAACCGAGAATGTAGCCTGCGTTACCGTCTGTCCCTGTGCGGTGAGGGAGCCAGAGACCTGGTCGGTTCGCCCCGTGACTGTCACATCGGTTCCGTTGAGCACCTCATTGACGCGGTAACCCGCGTACGAACCCTCACCAACCGACCACTCGCCGGCGAAGGCCGCTGGGTCTAGCGGGCCAGCAGCCGTGGTGCTGAGCTTCGAATCGCTGGCGCTGAGTTCTGGAACCTTTGCGGCGGGCTCGACGAAGTAGTCGCGGTAGATAGCTGGCCCGGCGATAGCGGCAGCTGCTGCGAAAACGAGCACGCTAGCGGCGATGATGACGACTACTTTGCCGCGTTTACCCATGATGGTGCCCTCCGAACCCAGCCAATTGTGTTTCAAGCATGGCGTGCGCAGCCATGAGACAACTGTGAGTGTGCGGGGCAAACCCTGGGTTTCGTGAGCGGAGCTACGGCGCGAGTTTGTCGGCGATGCGCCGGGCTTCTCGAAGACCACTCTCGATCGCCCCATCGATGAAGCCGCCCCACAAGTCAGCATTGTCTGTCGTCGCAAAATGCAGCACCCCCTGCGGTCGCTGCAGTTCGATAAGGTCGCGGCTGAGCTGGCCTGGGCGATGCGTCATCCAGGTATTTTGCGAAAGAGGATCGGCCATCCAGTCGTGCGCCGTCGCTTCGACCACCTCGAGTCCCGGGCGAATGACATCAACCGCGGCCTGTACCGCATTGAGGTCATTCACGTCGAGGGCGGTGTGGTCGGGGCCGAAGCCCACGAGCACCGAAAAGTCGTCGTGCACAAACTCACTTTTCAGCACCGAGAGTGGGTGCTGGGGTGTGGCGTATCCGAAGAAGCGCGGCAGCGATCCTTTTACCTTGATCCAAACCTTGGTGCCCTGAGACGCGACTTTTTCGGTGTACTGGCGCTGCCAAACCGGGGGCAGAGGGGGCACGAAATCGATGCTGCCGATCGCGTTCGCTGGCAGGGTGCAAAGTACCGCCCTGGCACGAATCTGCTCCCCGGAGCTTGTGGCCACGATGGCCCCGTCGGCATCTTGCGTGATCGAGGCAACAGTGGTGTTCAGACGAATCTCGCCGGGAACGCTCGCAGCGATGAGTGTGGTCCACTCGCTCATGCCGCCAGATACTCGGTAGGTAGCAGATGCCTCGTGCATGAGCTCCCAGTGCCCACCCGTCGCGGCAACCCAGCGATACGCGCTCGAGATACCTGTCTGGTCGAGTGGTGCGTTGACATGCCCGACCCACACCGCCTCGTTCGCGCTGCGAGCCTCGTCGCTCATCTCTATGCTGTCAATGCGTTGCTGAATTGTGAGATGGTCTATGGCCGCTATGCTGCCACCGTTCGGCTCTGAGCCGCGGGGCATCACCTCGCGCACGTCGTCGATAATTTGCTGTTGGCCTGGGCTGATGAGCGACATAAACTCGTCGAGACTCGCGACACGTGGCTCACCCTCGGCGCCGAGCCAACGAGCCTCTTCTGCCTTCGGGCTGCGCACTATTTGACGACCGTATCGGGTCATCTCGGCCCAGGTGTGGGGTTGCACCCAGTGCACCCAGGTACCACCCAGTTCAAGGTCGTGCTCAAGACGGTGGTCAGTCCAGGTGCGACCGCCAACGCGGTCGCGAGCCTCAAGTGTGAGCACGCGGTAGCCCGCATTGCCGAGCTCACGAGCGGCGATGAGTCCGGCGAACCCAGCGCCGATGACAATGACGTCTGTAGTGTGCATGCGTGAGCTCCGTTTACTGCTGACTGGTATTGCTGAGTGAGTGTTCGATTGTTGTGACGATTGCTTCTGCTGCACCCTCACCAGTACGCAGTGCCCCCTCCATGAGGCCGGTGAATTCTAGGTCAATGTATTCGCCCGCGAAATGGATGTGCCCGTGGGGTGCACGCAGTGCAGCTGCATCGTCCGGTGAGAAGCCCGGGCGGTGCGCGGTGTACGCACCTCTGCTGAGCGGGTCGAAAGGCCAAGCTGTGAGTACCGCTTCGTGCGGGGAGATTGGCAAATCGCTGCGAAGCTTTCGAACCCGTGCCTCCCAGGTGCTCGAATCGACCTTGATGCCGAGACGCTCCAGGTGCCCGATTTCACCGCCAAAACAATTGAGCACAGGGGCGATTTGGTCACCGAGTGCCCGCGCAGTCCAGGTCCAGAATCGGTCAGATACAGACATTTCGGCGCTGGTTTCGGGTGCACGATCGAGCGCGAGGTGCAGCTTCGCGGCGTTTCCTTGAACGACGCGACTGAGTGCGTCCAGCTTCCATTCGGGCAGCGAGACAATGGGGTCGACTCGATCGTTCACAATTGAGAAAGGAAGGGCAATAACTGCGTAGTCGAAATAATGAGTGTCACTGCCCACGGTGACAGCCACGCCGGTGTCGTCTTGGTGCACCTTGGTCACAGTTTGACCTAGACGAATGCGTTCGCCAAGGGCTGTGGCCATGGCGTTTGGCAGGCCTTGGTTGCCGCCACCGATGCGCCAGCTCGGGCCCGGCGCAAACGAGGCAACGTGGTCGAGCGTATGTTCTGCGGTGACTTCATCAGTTCGTACTGCGGTTGACACCTCGACACGTGCTTCGAGGGCTTCGAGGGTTTCGCCGGTGGCCCCAATCGAACTGAACACTTCGGCAACCGAACGGCCGCGACCGGAAGTCGCCGCAGCCGTCGCAGCACGCTTTCCAAGCTCAGCCATCGCCTCGATGGTGACACCTGGGCGGTCAACGGGTTTGCGTACGTAATAGCTCATGCCGGTCTCGACGAGCTCGAGTTTGTGCTCTGAGCAGTAGGCGCGCAGTCGTTCGTACCCATTAAGTACAAACTCGGCACCCCGCTCGATGACGTGCTCACCACCCGCTGCACGCATGGTCTCTGACCATACTCGACCGCCGACGCGGTTTCGGGCCTCAAAAACTTCAACCTCATGCCCCGCTTCGAAGAGTTTCGTGGCGGCGGCGAGACCAGCGAGGCCTGCCCCGAGTACGGCAACACGTTTGTGTGGTGTGTGGTTTGGCACGAATGCTCCTTTGCGTCTTGTGCAGCTGTCGCTACGCGCTGGTGTGTGTAAAGCGATGTGGCTCCAAAGTAGTCATTCCCGCGCAAATGGAGTATTGGTGAATCATATGAATATGTGGTGCAAATGTTGACTTTGTTAAAAGTTCGGGCCCTATGATTTGATCATGCAGCGTCAACTCACCATTTCAGACATCGTCGCCGACCCCACCCTCGATACGCGGTTGCTTTCAGGGGCAGGTGGGTTGCATCGAGTGGTGTCATGGGCTCATTCGTGTGAAATGTCTGACCCTGGCAGGTGGATGAGGCCTGGTGAGTTACTGATGACCGTTGGGCTCTGCGTGCCGCAAGGCAGTCAGGCGCAGCGAGAGTTCATCGCTTCTCTTGACGCTGCAGGTCTTGCGGGCATCACCATTGGCGACGATCTTCTTGCGCCGAGACTGACGAAAGCTTTGTTCGATGAAGCGGAGCGCCGTAATTTTCCGGTGCTTGAAACAGCCCATCATGTGCCTTTTATTGCGATCTCGAGAATGGTGGCGCTGTCAAATGCAGACCAGAGCACTCGGGGCGTGCTGCGGCTATCTCGGCTCTTTCAAACAGCTGCGCAGCGAGACCACGAAGCAAAAAGAACAGGGCTACCGCTGAGCCAGCTGTTTGACACTTCAATCCGAGTGATTGACGACCAAACTGGTTGTGTGCTGATCGGTGATGGTGTTGTTGAAAGAGAGCCGCAGCGCCCGCGACCGCTTCGAACGTTGCGCCCAACCAGTCTGTTACTCGAGCGCGACGAGGCGCTCGATAGCTTTGCGATCTTGAACCTTTCTCAAGTGCTCACTGTTGACGCAAATGAACTGTTGCAGAGCGCGTTAGATCGGTGCAGCACAGCTGCCAGCGATCTTGAGCAGGTGCTTTCTCGGCAGCCAGGTGCCGCTGAAGAGCTTATTGAAGGTTGGGGGGCACAGAACGAAGGGTATCGGGCGATCGCCACAAGCAGTCCGGTTGCACAACGACTTCCACTCACTCTGGCGCTTGCCGGTTTGCAGGCAGTAGTTGCACAGGTGCGCGGCTGTGAGGTTGTAGTAGCACCGAGTCGTGAAGTAGAGGCAACGCGTGATACGCTGGCTGCCCTTGGCCAGGCT
>JAPXTT010000094.1:0-5284 GCA_033812395.1 Leucobacter sp.
CTCGGCAGCACGAACAGCCTGCGTCCCTCGGGCACATACTCGGCAATCGCCTCTGGAAGCACCCCCGCCAGTTGCAGTGCGGCAACCGCATCGGCGCAGCTGCGCGCTGCGCGATCCCGCGTGCTCAAATGCTCACTCACGTAGCAAGTGTACGGCGGCCGTTGCTCGAGACCGCTGCCTGGCTATGCGCTCGCGGTGTCGAGTTGGCCGTCGACCGCGGTTGCGAGCACCCTGGCCTCGGCGAGCACCTCAGGTGCTGCACTGCGCGGGTCAACGTCGATCACCGCAAAGTCGGCGCGAAGGCCCGGGGCGAGACTGCCGATCTCGTGTTCGCTGCGCAACTGCCAGGCCGCGTTCGAGGTGTGAGCCCGCAACGAATCTCGCCGAGTTACGGCGCTGCCGCCGCCCAGGTGCCTGCCCGTGCGTGAGGTGCGGGTCTCGGCGACCGCCATGTTGCGCAGTGGCTCGCACGGCGTCACTGTGCCATCGTTGTGAAACGTGGCACGGTGGCCGGCCGCAAACGCAGCGCCCGCGTCGGCGTAGGCGAGACCGCGCTCGCCGAAGAGGTCATCGACAATCACATCGCCCCAGTAGGTGATGTGGTCAACGAACAGGCTCACGGCCACGCCGAGTCGCGCGGCGCGCTCGAACTGCGCGGGGGTCATAAGTCCGCAGTGTTCGATGCGAAAGCGGTGGTCGTGCAGGCCGAACTTCGTGATGAGCGCTTCGTAGGCATCGAGGGTGCTGTCGATAGCGACGTCGCCATGAGCGTGGCAGGCGAATTGCCAGCCCTCGCCCGCGTACTGTGAGCCAATCTCGATGAGCTGTTCGGTGGTGTAATTTGCGTGCCCGATGTGCCCGTGCTCGAATCCGAGCGCTCGCGTGGCGGCGGTATCGAGATACGGAAACGAGGTGGCGATGTTGCCTACCCAGGGTGAGCCATCAGACCAGATCTTGATGCCGACCTGTCGATACCAGGCGTCACCGTTCTCGAGCGGCACAGAAGCCGTAGCGCCCGGGCTCGACGTCTCGTAGCCGCGCAAGCGAACGGGCAAGCTGCCGGCCTCGGCTAGGGCGGTGGCGAGCTGGCCGAGCTGATGGTTCCACGTGAGGTCGGCGATGGTCGTGATGCCTCGCGTGCGTCGCAGCTCAAGCAGGTGAGTTGTCAGTCGCCTCGGCATATCGGCCTCGGCCGCCGCGAGGGTTGGCCCTACGATCTGCGCTACTGCGGCAGCTTCGAGCGCGAGCCCGGTGAGCGCGCCGGAGGAGTCACGCCCGAATGAGGCACCGACTGGGTCTGGCGTGTTGCGGTCGATGCCCGCCTCGCGGGCGGCGGCTGTATTGAAGTACGCAGAGTGCAGCGAGTTGTGCACGATGACGAGGGGCACTTCGCCCGCGAGCGCGTCGAGGTTGGCGAGTGTCGGTGGGGTGAGCCCGGGCTGCAGCAGCGGGTCCCAGCCGTTCGCTACGACCCGGGGTGGCCTGGGGCTCGCGGCCAGTGCGATCTTGATGGCATCCCAGACCTGATCAGCCCGAGCGAGGGTGACCGGTCGAATGTCGATCACGCCGTTGCCCATGAGCGAGGCTGATTCTGACGGGTGGCCGTGGGGCTCGATGAGACCGGGCAGCACCCAGCCCTCACCGAGATCGATGTGCGTTGCCGCCGCTGGTGCTGGCACCTCATCGCGACTACCTATTGCAACAATAGTGCCGTGCTCGATGAGCATCGCCTCGGGCGCTGAGGCTGGGTCGGGGGTGCCCGAGACGCCATCGCAGTCGAGATCGGTGCGCACGAAGCGACCCGTGTAGTAGAGCAGGCTTGCATCGGTCAACTGGCCACCCCTTGGTCTCAGTGAGCGCATCCGTTGCGCTACGACTTACACCCTATTCTGCAAGTACGGTCGCCAACACGGCACCCTAGCTGCGCGCAGCTCGTTCGGCTGCATCGAGCAGGGCAGTGACGCCCTGCATGTAGATTTCACGGTCGCGCAGCTCAGAGAGTTGCACGGTGAGCATTGCGGTTCGCGGGTAGTTTTTTGGGTCTACGAGGATCGGCCCATCGAGCCAGGAGGTGTCATCTTCGGGGCCTGTGACCATTGGCTCGCCGCCGTCAGCGCGCGAGCGCGCGATCCCAGAGGCAACCGAGAGAATGTATGCAGAGACGAGCGCGTAGTATCGCACCGCCTCATCTTCGGGCAGGCCGCACACGATGAACGCGTCGAGCAAGAGTTCGACAGCGCCCTGCTCGCCGGGGCCGTGCGTCGTGAGAGTCATCGCTTCTGCCGCAATGGATGGGCAGCGGCAGTACTCAGAGAATGTGGCCGCAGCGAGTTGTGTTACGCGTTCGCGCCAAGCCTCTTTGGGTGCGGTCACTGCCTCAAGCGTGCGCAACTGCACCGCGTCGAGCAGGGCCTCCATGAGGTGTCGCTTGCTTTGAAAATGTCGATACACGGCAGACGGGTCGACGCTCAGTTTGTCGCCGAGAAGTTTGGGGGAGAAGACAGACGAGCCACTTTCTTCTGCAACTTCGAGCCCTGCCGCGACGATCTTTGCGGTGTCCAGGCGCACCCTGCGGGGGCCGCGCCTGGCAGTAGAGGCCTTGCCGTTGCTGACTTCAGCTTGCGTGGTGCTCATCGCGATCCTTTCTCTGTGACCTAGCGTATTGCCGCTGTACCAGTCGCGCTTCTTCCGGTCTCTCGCATCGTTGCTGCCGGGATGGTTGCCAAATCGTGATCCATTCTATTGTCAATGCCTTTGACAAAGATACTTTTCTTCGAATACTCTCCTTACACAACCCGAATTTCAATGTCGAAAGAGGAACAGATGGCAGCCGACGTGCTCTTCACCGGAAGCGCAGTCTTTACCGGATCAGGTGCCCCACTCGAAGGGGTCGCTGTGGCGGTAACCGATGGGCGCATCGCGGCGATCGTGCCTGCGGCCGACGCGGAAGCGCTTGCTGGCCCCGAAACACAGCGTGTGCACGCTCCGGGAGCACTGTTGTCACCGGGCTTTCAAGATGCTCACCTGCACCCGACCGGCGGCGGCGTCGAGGCGCTGCAGTGCGACCTCACCATGTCGGAAAGCGCCGAACATTCGGTGCGCTTGATCGCCGAGTACGCTGCGGCAAACCCGAACGAGCCGTGGATTCTCGGTGGCGGTTGGTCGATGGATCACTTCGCTGGCGGCTCGCCCCTGCGTGGTGCGATTGACGCCGTCGTCGCTGATCGCCCGGTGCTGCTCATGAGCCGCGACCACCACAGCACGTGGGCGAACTCAGCAGCGATCGAGGCCGCTGGCCTCGACGCCAGCACCGCAGACCCCGCCGACGGGCGCATCGAGCGCGAGGCAGATGGCTACCCGGCGGGTACCTTTCATGAGGGCGCAGGTGACCTTTTTGACGAGGTGAAGCCAGAGGTGAGCGCAGAGCTCGCGTACCAGGGCTTGTTGCACACGCAGCGGCAGATGCTTTCGCTCGGCGTTACAGGCTGGCAAGACGCTCTGATCGGCATCTCAGGCCCGGTTCCCGATTCGGCACCCGCATACCGTCGCGCGGTCGAAACGGGCGAGCTGAAGGTACACGTTGTCGGTGCTCAGTGGTGGCAGCGTGACAAGGGCATCGAGCAGATTGACGACATTCTGCGCTACCGCGATGAGTGCGTCGCTCTCGGAACAGCCGACCGCTACCAGGTGGGCACAGTGAAGATCATGGTCGACGGTGTTGCTGAGAACTTCACCGCATCGATGCTGACGCCGTACCGCGATGCGCACGGCCACGATACGCACAACCACGGCATCTCGTTCGTTGACGCAGAGACCCTGCGTGAGGCGGTTGTGCGCCTTGATGCGGCGGGCATGCAGGTGCACTTTCACGCACTCGGTGACCGCGCTGTGCGCGATGCGCTCGACGCCATCGAGGCGGCGCGTGAGGCCAACGGCCCGAGCGACAACCGTCACCATCTGGCGCACCTGCAGATCGTCGCAGAAGCAGAGACCGCGCGCTTCGCGAAGCTCGACGCTGTCGCAAACCTGCAGATGCTGTGGGCGACGCACGAGGAGCAGCTCGACACGCTGACCCTGCCGTTTATGCAGGAGGGGCAAGAGGATCGCCAGTACCCGTTCGGTGACCTTGTTCGCGGGGGCGCGCGCCTGGCGGCCGGCAGCGACTGGCCAGTGTCGAGCGCCAACCCACTCGAGGCCATCATGATCGGTGTCACCCGAGTCGGCCCCGGTATTGAACAGGGTCCGCTCGCTGGCGAGCAGCAGCGGCTCACGCTTGAGCAGGCGTTTGCCGCCTACACCTCGGGCAGTGCCTACGTGAACCATCGAGACCACGACACCGGCAGCATTCGCGAGGGCTACCTCGCAAACCTTGTCGTTATCGAACCAAACCCCTTCAGCGTGCCCGCCGAAGAGATTCACCTTGCAGAGGTGAGCTCGACGTGGGTCGAAGGCAGCAACGTCTACACCCGCCCCGAAACCAACTAGGAGCACCACACATCATGACCATTTTGAAGAACACCGCAGCGCGACGTGGCGCTGCGCTTGTCGCGGGTGCAGCTGTCGCTGCCCTCGCGCTCTCGGCTTGCTCTGCGCAGGGCGGCAGCTCGGCCAGCACAGGCACCGCGATTGACTGGAAGATGACCGAGAGCACCGCAGCTCCTTCGGGCGAGATTGACAGCATCAAGTGGGCGGTGTACTCAGAGCCCTACTCGCTCGACTACATTTATGCCTTCGACTACGCCGACAACCAGGTGCTCGCAAACGTCTGCGAGTCGCTGTTGCGCCTCAACCCAGACTTCACCCTCTCGCCGGGCCTCGCCGAGTCGTTCGAGCACCCCGACGAGATGACCTGGGTCTACAAGATTCGCTCGGGCGTGACTTTTCACGATGGCAGCCCGCTGACCGCGGCCGACGCCGTCGCCTCGATGCAGCGTCACCTCGACCCCGAACTCGGCTCGTTCTGGTACTCGGTGTACCAGAACGTCGCATCGATCGAACAGACTGGTGACATGGAGGTCACCGTGAAGATGGCGGTGCCCGACTCGCAGTTCAACCTCGGCATGGGTCACGCGGCTGGTGTCATCGAATCGGCCTCGACACTTGAGGCGTTGGGCGCCGACTACGGTAATTCGACCGGAGGCGTCAACTGCACCGGTCCGTTCCAATTCGACAGCTGGGAGTCTGGCGAAAACATCAAACTCAGCCCCTACGACGGCTATTGGGACGAGTCGCTGAAGGCGAAATCGAAGAGCTTCGAGTTCGTGTTCATGGGCGACACGAATGC
>JAPXTT010000095.1:0-5269 GCA_033812395.1 Leucobacter sp.
CGCGACTATGATCTCGGGCGATCGCTGTACCTCTTTGCTCAGCTGCCAACCGTGATTGCGGCAGTGCAGCGCAGGCGACGAGGGCTTTCGCCTATTGCGCCACGAGACGATCTCGATTACTCGCGCAACTTTCTCTGGATGACCTTTGGCGAGCTGCCGTCTGATGCGGCGGTCGATGTGTTTCGCGTGTCAATGGTGCTCTACGCGGAGCACTCTTTTAACGCCTCTACTTTCACCGCAAGGGTTATTGCCTCGACCACCTCTGATCTCTACTCGGCGGTGGTAGGTGCGATTGGTGCGCTCAAGGGGCCGCTGCACGGCGGGGCGAATGAGGCAGTAATGCACATCTTCGATGAGATTGGGTCGGCGTCTGAGGTGACGCATTGGCTCGACCGAGCACTCTCAGAGAAACGCAAAATCATGGGCTTCGGCCACCGTGTGTACAAAAATGGTGACTCTCGTGTGCCGACCATGAAGGCGGCTCTCGATGTGCTGCTCGAAGAATCGGGCAACACCGAACTTGCCGAGCTCTATGCAGAACTTGAAAGCGAATTTGTGGCGCGCAAGGGCATCTACCCGAATCTCGATTACCCGTCGGGGCCGGCTTACCGACTGCTTGGGTTTGACACTGAGATATTCACGCCTCTGTTCATTGCCGCTCGAGTGACGGGGTGGACCGCGCACGTGATGGAGCAAGCCGCGTCGAATGCGCTGATCAGGCCTCTCTCGGCCTATAACGGTGTCGAGCAGCGCCACGTCTAGAGTCTCGTTCATCTGTAAGATAACAGCTCGTCATCATTCGTTCACCAAGTGCTAGCCTGTACGTTTCTCACAGTGCTAGGTTGTAAAAGTTGGAGCCCACCTCAGGGGTTCGTGCGCTCGCGCGAACGGGTGGGTCAACGAGAGGAATACTTGTGATTCGTCGTTCACTCGTCACGGTGGGTGCCGTGGCAACCATCGCAATGCTTGGCCTCACCGCCTGCAGTTCAGGTGCTGATGCACCAGCAGCAACTGAAGGCGTTGATGCGGCAACAGCTACCAGCGCTGAAGATTTCGGCGGCTTTGACGCACTCGTGAAGGCCGCGCAAGAAGAGGGCGAGCTCAACGTCATTGCGCTTCCTGAGAACTGGGCAAACTACGGCAAGATCATCGCGGCCTTTGAAGACGAGTACGGCATCACCGTGAACTCTGCTTCGCCTGACGTTTCGAGCGCCGAAGAGATCCAGGCTGCTGACAACCTCAAGGGCCAGGACACGGCACCTGACGTGTTCGATCTCGGCACCGCGGTTGCGCTTCAAAGCCTCGACTATTTTGCGCCCTACCAGGTGCAGACTTGGGACGATATTCCCGCTGAGAACAAAGAGTCAACAGGTCTCTGGGTCAACAACTACACCGGCATCATGTCGATCGGCTACGACTCGAAGAAGTTTGATGCACCGAAGTCAATCGATGACCTGCTCGGTGCAGCGTACAAGGGTTCGGTCGCACTGAACGGTGACCCAACCCAGGCAGGTGCTGCATTTGCAGGCGTTGGCATGGCCACTCTGCAACGCGGTGGCGAGCTTGACGACTTCAAACCCGGCATCGACTTCTTTGGTGAGCTCAACGCGGCGGGCAACTTCTTGACCGTTGACCCGACTCCTGCAACCATCGCCTCGGGTGAGACTCCCGTCGTGATCGACTGGTCGTTCAACAACATTGGTCAGCAGGCTGAGACACCAGACTGGGCAAACGCGGTGTTGCCGGGTGCGGCCTACGTTTCGTACTACAACGAGGCCATCAACAAGGATGCCCCGCACCCTGCGGCTGCTCGTCTGTGGCAGGAGTTCATCTTCAGCGATGTTGCGCAGAACCTCTACCTCGAGGCTGGTGCGTTCCCTGTACGTCTCGCAGCGATGGATGCCGCTGGCACCGTTGACGCCAAGGCTCTGAAGGCAGCTGGCGGGCTGCCCGAGGAGCAGGTCACCGCTACCACCGAGCAGACCGACGCAGCAAATGCGTTGCTGGCTGCTGAGTGGCCGAAGGTGATTGGCTAACACTTATTTGATTGATCGCGCCGGTCACCCCTGCTTGGGGGTGGCCGGCGCGATCATGAATGTCGGTCGTCGGTGCCATACTCGAAGAGTGGCCTTTCTTGCATGAGCAACGTACCGCACTCGAGACATAGATTTTCACCCTCACAATACGGAGAACGAATGATGAAGTGGCTCGGTCTTACGCCGTTCGCGCTCTACGTGCTCATTTTTCTTGCGGTGCCATCAGTGCTCGCGATTGGCACAGGCTTTTTTGGGGCCGACGGCTCATTCACGCTCGATAATTTTGCAACACTCACCGACCCGATCGTGCTTGGTTCGTTTTGGGCATCAATTTGGATTAGCGCACTCACCGCGACAGTCGGTGCGGTTCTCGGTGGCCTGCTGAGCTTCGCTCTCACGGGTGCCAAGCCCGGTGGTGTGCTGCGCCGCGTGATCGATTCGGCTTCGAGCGTGCTCGCCCAATTCGGCGGCGTCATGCTTGCCTTTGCATTCATTGCGACCATCGGTATTCAGGGTCTGGTGACGGTCACCTTGCGCGATAGCTTTGGCATCGATATCTTCGCTGACGGTGTCTGGCTGTATCAGCTTCCAGGCTTGGTGCTACCGTATCTCTACTTTCAGGTGCCGCTGATGGTCATCGTGTTTCTGCCCGCAATGGAGGGGCTGCGTCGAGAGTGGGCTGAGGCTTCTGCGACGCTGGGCGGCGGCGCTTACACCTACTGGAGGCGAATCGCGGGGCCGATCCTCGCCCCGTCATTTCTCGGCGCCCTATTGCTGTTGTTTGCCAACGCATTCTCGTCATATGCGACCGCAGCTGCACTTATTAGCCAGGGAGCACAGATCGTGCCGCTACAGATTCGCTCTGCGCTCATTGCAGAAACCGGGGCATCTCGTGCGAACACCGCCGGTGCGCTTGCGCTCGGCATGCTGCTGGTGATGCTGGTCGTGATGCTTGGCTACTCGGCACTTCAGCGCAGAGCTGCGAGGTGGCAGCGATGAGTGCTCGGAAAATTCAGAAGGCACCTGCGGCAGCGGTATCAGGGCAACCCCCAGCATGGCTGCGGCGCACCATTCTGATTGTGATCTGTGGCGTCTTTCTCGTGCCGCTGCTTGCGATGTTCGAGTTCACCCTGCGTCAGCAGGGCGGGGGCTACGGCCTGGAACACTGGGCGGCGCTGGTCGATCCCGAGAACTCGCGCATGTACCGAAACCTGGTAAAGGGTATCGGTAACTCGCTGTTGCTCGCGGCTATTACTATTGCCATCGTGTGGTTGCTTTTCTTGCCCACGATCGTGCTCGTGCACCTGCAGTTTCCGAGGCTGTCGCGCGCATTTGAGCTATTGACCGTTCTGCCGATCGCGATCCCAGCAATCGTGCTGGTCGTCGGTCTGGCGCCGCTCTATCGCATCATCGTACAAATGCTTGGCGGCCATATCTGGACGCTCGCGCTCGCCTACGGCATTCTTGTGCTGCCGTTTGCCTACCGGGCGATTGTGTCTGAGCTTGAAGGCATGGGGGCAAAGACACTTGTTGAGGCTGCGCGGTCGCTCGGGGCCAGCTGGTTTACGGTGCTCTGGCGCGTCATCGTGCCCGGGGTGCGTCGCGGTCTCACGAGCGCGACGCTGATTACGGCAGCAGTGGTGCTAGGTGAGTTTACTGTTTCATCGCTGCTGAACCGCGTCACTATGCAGGTCGCACTCGTGGAGGTATCGAAGAGCGACCCCTACGCCGCGGTCATTACCTCTCTGCTCTCGCTGGTGATTGTCTTCGCGCTGTTGTTCATCTTCGCCTCGATTCGCCCGCGAGGGCAGCGCAGGCTGCGCTCGGCTGCAGGCAACGTTTCAACCACAACCGCCGCTACTGCTACCGCAGCGGCTACCGCAACCGCTACTCAGAAGGAGGTCGGCGCGAATGGCTGACACCACCAACGCCACTTCAGCTGCAGTCGCCCAGAAGGGCACCCCGATCGTGTTCGAGAACGTGGCTAAGGCGTATGGCGACACGACCGTGCTGCACGGCATCAACCTAAGTATTGAGCCTGGCGAGTTTGTTGCGCTTCTCGGCCCCTCTGGCTGCGGCAAGACCACCATGTTGCGGTGCCTGGCGGGGCTAGAACAGCCAACAAGCGGGCGAATTCTTGTCGGTGGCGAAGACGTATCGCCTGTGCCGGTCAACAAACGAGATATGTCGGTCGTGTTTCAGGCATACTCGCTGTTTCCGCACATGACCGTAGCGCAGAACGTGGGCTTTGGCCTCGAGATGAGAAAGGTCGGAAAAGCTGAGCGACTGTCGAGAGTTGCCGAGGCTCTCGAGCTTGTGGGGCTAGGGCACACCGCAAACCGCTTTGCTCACCAGCTCTCGGGTGGCCAGCAACAGCGTGTTGCGCTCGCACGCGCACTCGTGACGAAGCCACGGGCATTGTTGCTCGATGAGCCGCTGTCTGCCCTCGACGCGAAGGTGCGCGTGCGTCTTCGAGACGAGATCAAAGCGATTCAGGTCGAGCTCGGCATCACCACAATCTTTGTGACTCACGACCAAGAAGAGGCACTCGCGGTTGCTGACCGTGTCGCGGTCATGCGTGACGGGGTGATCGAGCAACTGGGTGCGCCAGAAGACCTGTATCGGCGCCCTGAAACGCCGTTCGTCGCGAGCTTTATCGGCGAATCGAACAAGCTCGCGGGGGTGTATTCTGACGGCCAAGTGCGATTGCCCGGTGCGGTGTTGCCGGTGTTGCCAGCCGCTATTTCGGTGCTCAGTGAGGGCGGCAGCGCGGCGGGCAAGACTGACGTGACGGCGTTTGTGCGGCCTGAGCAGTTGCGGCTCGCGGCGTTGCCTGCAGCGGCAAGCAACGAAAACGAGGGGCTTGTCGCGACGGTAGTTTCGAGCGGTTTCTTTGGTGCACACCGACGCACCATAGTGCGTACCGATGCGGGTGAGACCATCACCGTGCAGCACGGCACAGGTGAGCAGTTCGCACCCGAGCAGCAGGTCAAACTGAGCTATTCCGGTGACGCAGTCGCGGTCGAAGCCAGGTGATTTCTCGAGGCGTTTCAACAGAGTCTCTCAGCCGGTAGAAGCACCTGGGTATTTATGCGGCATCGTGCTTCTGCCGAGCTCTGGCTGGCGTGAATGACCTACTCTGTGGGGTATCAGACTCGCTCAGCGAGCAACGCTGTGTGTTTGCCCGCTACCCGCGTGAGAAACAGTGTGGCCGAGCCCGGGCCCTTGAGTCT
>JAPXTT010000096.1:0-5226 GCA_033812395.1 Leucobacter sp.
GCCTTTGCCTCGGGCTTCTTCGCTGTGGTCTTCTTAGCTGCGGTCTTCTTAGCTGCGGGAGCCTTTACCGCTGGCTTCTTCTCAGCAATTACCTCTTCGGTATCGCTGACGTCTTTTGCGGTCTTCGCCGCAGAAGCACGAGTCTTTGCCGTAGTCGCAGTCGCCACGCGGCCGCCTCTCTCGTTCGAGTCACAAACTTAACCGGCACGCCCTCGCGAAACGATGCGTATACCGGCAAAACCCGTGTCAAGCCCTGTTGCTTTCTTCAGAAAGAAAACTTGCGAGCCCGAACGGGTTAACAAACACCTATTATTGCACGAATCGGCAGATTCTTCACGCTCACGAGTCATTTGAATCTCGCGCTTTGCGAACAACCCGCAGGCTTATTCTGCGTTATTGCCATCTTCGCGGTATTGCGCGAGAAATCTCTCCAGCTCGCTGGCAAGCTGATCTGCGGTTGGAAGCGACTCGTCTCCTGTGACAAGTGGGGTCTGCAACGAACGATCTTGCATATAGGCGTCGTATCGTGTTTCCAGTCCACGAAGCATCTCACTAGATTCTTCATTTTCTGAGACTTGCCTGTCGACCTGTGCGCGAAACTCCCGAATGTGCTCTCGCAACTCATCAGTCGTGAACATCAGCCCAGTGGCCGCCATCACATTCTCAAGTGCGAACAGCAGCGCATCAGGGTATTCGTTTCCGGCTAGATAATGCGGCACAAGAATCGCAAAACCCACTACTTCTTCACCTAAGCTGTGCAACCGATACTCAAGTAAGTGCGTGATCGAAGACGGCAATTTTGTAGTTGGTTTCCAAACCGAATGTTCTTCGATCAAGTCATCACGTGTTCCGCTCACCGTTGCGCGCAGCGGTCTTGTGTGCGGAACAGGCATCGGAATCGCGTGCGACCACACAGTCACCGAGACTTCAAACTCGGCCACGAGTTCAAGCACAGTGTCAACAAACTGTTCCCAACGAAAGTCTGGTTCAAAGCCGCTCAAGAGTAAGAAAGGGTGTCCCAGCTGGTCACGACACAGCGAAAGAGAAAGCTCCTCGGGGGCATAATCAACGAAGTGATCTTCATCAAAGGTAATGATTGGCCTGCGTGCTCGGTAGTCAAGCAATAGATCAGTGTTAAACCGAACGATCTCTTCGGGCTCGCTACGATCCGATAAAAAGGTATCAAGCTGGCTGACTACTCCCCCGGGATCATTGATGCCACTTAGCGTAATGACAAGCGGCAGACCCCTCGGCACCCGGGCGCGGCGCTCGGCATACTCAGCAGAGAAAATCGATTCATTCACCCTCCCATCCTACGAATGAGGGCACTGTGACTGGTGCTGCTGGGTCACGCCCTCAGCGAACCCTCACATTGCAGCTGATTCATCGCCCGAAGCAGTTACCCCTGGTAGTAGGCTTGGGTGCATACTCCCGCACTATCTCAGCGGGTGAAAGTCGCGACACCGAGGGAGATCCCACTTGGCTGACCAGCAGTTTGACATTGTTGTACTTGGAGGCGGCAGCGCCGGGTATGCGACGGCGCTTCGAGCAAAACAACTCGGTTTTAGTGTCGCGCTTATCGAGAAAGAAAAGTTGGGGGGCACTTGCCTGCACCGCGGTTGCGTGCCCACCAAAGCGCTGCTGCACTCTGCTGAAATTGCAGATGTCGCACGTGAAGGCGCAAAGTACGGTGTGAACTCGAGTGTTGAAAACATCGATATCGCAGGAGTGCTCGGTTTTAAAGACAACCTGATTGCTGGCAAGTTCAAGGGATTACAGGGCCTTATCAAGGCAAATGGTATTTCTGTGATTGAGGGCGAGGGGCGTCTCGTCGCACCAAATACGGTGCGTGTTGGCTCAGATGACATCATCGGCACTCACATCGTGCTCGCCACCGGTTCATACTCACGCTCGCTGCCTGGTCTCGAGATCAGCGGCCGCGTCATCGCTAGCGAGCACGCGCTCGAACTGCAGGAGGTGCCGAAGCGCGTCGCCATTCTTGGCGGTGGTGTCATCGGCGTCGAGTTCGCGAGTGTGTGGCGTTCATTCGGAGCCGAGGTCACCATCATTGAGGGCCTGCCCCACCTGGTTCCTAACGAAGAAGAATCGGTCTCGAAGCAGCTAGAACGCGCGTTCAAGAAGCGCGGCATTGGCTTTAAGCTCGGCGTTCGCTTCCAGTCGGTGACGCAGAACGACACCAGCGTGTCCGTGACGCTCGAGAACGGCGAGACCGTCGAAGCTGACTACCTACTCGTCGCGGTCGGCCGTGGCCCAGCAACTCAGGGCCTCGGGTTCGAAGAGGTTGGTGTCAACATGGATCGCGGCTTCGTACTAACTGACGAGCGCCTCGCCACGAACGTTCCCGGCGTGTACGCGGTCGGCGACATCGTTCCCGGTCTGCAGCTCGCACACCGCGGCTACCAGCAGGGCATCTACGTGGTCGAACAGATTGCAGGTCTCAACCCAGCACTCATCGAAGATGCAAACATCCCTAAGGTGACCTACTGCGATCCCGAGATCGCGTCTGTCGGCCTTACCGAAGCGAAGGCAGTCGAAAAATACGGCGCTGAGAACGTCGTTTCTTACGAATACAACCTGGCAGGCAACGCAAAAAGTTCAATCCTCGGCACCGCGGGCTCGGTCAAGGCCGTGCGTGTAAAGGAAGGCCCCGTGGTTGGCGTGCACATGATTGGCGCCCGCGTAGGCGAGCTCGTCGGCGAGGCCCAGCTCATCGTGAACTGGGAGGCGTACCCCGAAGACGTTGCACCGCTGGTGCACGGCCACCCCACGCAGAACGAGACCATCGGCGAAACCATGTTGAAGCTCGCAGGCAAGCCGCTGCACGCGATCTGATCGCGCGACACGAAGAACATTTGAGAACGATCGGAGAAATGCACAATGAGTGAATCGGTAGTGCTCCCCGCACTGGGTGAGAGCGTGACCGAGGGTACGGTTACCCGCTGGCTGAAGAATGTCGGCGATCGAGTAGAGGTCGACGAGCCGCTGCTCGAGGTCTCGACCGACAAGGTCGACACCGAGGTGCCCTCGCCCATCGCTGGAGTGCTTGAAGAGATTCTCGTGCAGGAAGACGAGACCGCTGAGGTTGGCGCTGTGCTCGCACGAATCGGCGATGGTAGCGGCTCTGCCGCCCCGGTTGCCCCCGCAGCTGAAGCTCCGGCCGCCCCGGTAGTCGAGACCCCGGCAGCCCCGGCCCCCGCAGCTGCTCCCGCTGCCGAGGCCGCACCTGCCGCTGCCACCTCAGCCGGCGGCGCCACGCAAGACGTCGTGCTCCCCTCGCTCGGTGAGAGCATCACCGAAGGCACCGTGACTCGCTGGCTAAAGAGCGTTGGTGAGCAGGTTGAGGTCGATGAGCCGCTGCTCGAGGTCTCGACCGACAAGGTCGACACCGAGGTGCCTTCGCCAGTGGCCGGCGTGCTGCAAGAAGTGCTCGCCGCCGAAGACGAGACCGTCGAGGTCGGCGCAGTTCTCGCTCGCATTGGCAGCGGCGCCGCGGCACCCGCCGCAGCGGCAGCACCCGCAGCACCGGCACCCGCCCCGGCAGCAAGCGCACCCGCGGCCCCGGTAGCGGCGCCGGCCCCGGTAGCGGCTCCGGCACCGGTAGCAGCGCCTGCGGCTCCCGCAGCAGCTCCCGCCGAGCAAGGATCTGCGAGCTACGTCACCCCGATCGTTCGTAAGCTGGCAGCCGAGCGCGGTGTTGATCTGTCGAGCGTACGTGGCACCGGTGTGGGCGGTCGTATTCGCAAAGAAGACGTGCTCGCCGCAGCGAAACCAGTTTCGACCGAAGCTGCTGTTCCTGCTGTTGCCATGACACGCGCTCGCGCAGAGGTATCGCCGCTGCGTGGCACAACTCAGCCGATGAGCCGTCTGCGCAAGGTGATTGCGCAGCGCGCAGTCGAATCGATGCAGGCTACTGCGCAGCTGACCACCGTGGTCGAGGTCGACGTTACTCGTGTCGCGAAGCTTCGCGAAGCGAAGAAGGCCGAGTTCCTCGAGAAGACCGGAACGAAGCTTTCCTTCATGCCGTTCTTTGCGGCCGCCGCCGCCGAGGCACTGCGCAGCTTCCCGATCATCAACGCTACCGTTGACGGTGATTCGATCAGCTACCCGGCAACCGAGAACATCAGCATCGCGGTTGACACCGAGCGTGGCCTGCTCACTCCCGTCGTGCGCGACGCGGGCGACAAGACCCTCGCACAGTTGTCGCAGGACATCGCAGACCTGGCTGCTCGCACCCGCGACAACAAGCTCACCCCCGATGAGCTTGCAGGTGGCACTTTTACGCTCACCAACACTGGTTCGCGCGGTGCACTGTTCGACACCCCACTCGTCTTCCTGCCCCAGGTCGCCATTCTTGGCACCGGCGCGGTCGTGAAGAAGCCCGGGGTGGTGAGTGGCCCTGAGGGTGACGCGATTGCGATCCGGTCTATGGTGTACCTTGCGCTCTCGTACGATCACCGCATCGTAGACGGTGCTGACGCGGCCCGGTTCCTGAGCCAAGTCAAAGCACGCCTCGAAGAGGCCGACTTTGCAGGTGTACTCGGTATCTGAGTATGCTCAGGCTGACGTAGCACCAAATCGGCAGGTGGCTCCACAGTGAGCTGCCTGCCGATTTCGTATCTGAGTACTTCACGAGGTGTCATCGACCCCCAACCACCCAGTAACACTTGGTCGACCGCGGTTTCAACGATTTCCTCTAGAAAGAGTGCAATCTCGCTACCACCCCAACCTTCAAGCATCTGATGCACAGTAGTCATAGGAACACCCAATATCTGACAGCAGCTGTCGTGACCTTGGCGCAGGTGCCGCCGCTTCGCGAAGTCGTGGCGCACACGATCTCGCAATGTTGCTTTGTGACGAAACACTCGGGCGTCAACAATATTCACGTCACGTGACAAGAGCTCGCCGACGCAGCACCCATATTGCAGCACCGCCTCAGAGTGTTTGCAGAGGTCGAGCAGAAGTTGAGCGCACTGCGCCGCACTGCGAACCTGAATACGTGATTTCATCTTTCCAGTCTGCTCGTCGCGCAGTAACAAATATGGGTTATTCACAAAACCCGCTCGTCACTGCGCAAAGTAGCAATTGTGAGCGACAAGTGCTCTCGTACTGGCAGGGTAGGCTAGAACCTATGGCAAAAGACAAGACACCGGGGGCCCCGAAACCTCCCGGTCGCATCAAACAGATGGTGCAGATCTACCAGAACAC
>JAPXTT010000097.1:0-5207 GCA_033812395.1 Leucobacter sp.
CCATGACGGTGCCGTTCATGCGGGCATACACCGAATTGCTAGTGAAGACCTGCCACAAGCGTGGGGCGCACGCGATCGGGGGCATGAGCGCCTTCATTCCGAACCGCCGTGACCCTGAGGTCACTGCGCTCGCAGAGCAGAAGGTGCGTGCAGATAAGAACCGTGAGGCGAACGACGGCTTCGATGGCACCTGGGTGGCGCACCCCGATTTGATTTCGATCGCGCAAGCTGAGTTCGATGCAGTGCTCGGTGAGCGACCGAACCAGGTGGATCGCCAGCGTACCGATGTCGAGGTCACTGCAGCTCAGTTGCTTGATGTTCACATTGGTCGTGACATCACAGAGGCAGGGGTGCGCGATAACGTATCTGTGGCGATCCGCTACATTGAGGCGTGGCTGCGCGGTCACGGTGCTGTTGCCATAGACAACCTCATGGAAGATGCAGCAACCGCAGAGATCAGTCGGTCACAAATTTGGCAGTGGGTTCACCAAGATCAGTCGACGGTAGAGGGCACCAGAATTACCCGCGACTGGGTGCGCGAACTCGTGCGTGATACCTTGGCAAGCTTCGAGCGACACAATGGAGACCGTTTCAACGACGCGGCAGAGCTTTTTGAAGATGTCGCACTCGGCGATGACTTCCCGACCTTCCTCACGGTGCCGGCCTACAGCCGCTACCTCGTAGACAACTAAAAGCCGCTACTGCGTGATTGATTCCCGACCCCTGTTCCTTCAGGGGTCGGGAATCAATCACTCTCAGAGAGCGTGAGAGCGCTACCCTCAATGCGGCTTCGCAGGCCTATCCCAGCTGATCCGATCGTTCGACTTCGGGGGCTAGCTCATCAATCACGAGCGACTCATCGTCGAGTTGACCAGTGCGATACGCAGCACGACCCACCATATGTGCAGCGATGGGGGCTGTGAGCGCCTGAAACACAAACACTGGTAGCAGTGCAGCAAGAGTGAGCCAAGAGCGGTCGTGCAACGCAATCGCGGCAAGCACCAATAACAGCCCGAATACCTGCGGCTTAGTCGCTGCATGCAGTCGGCTCAGCACATCAGGAAACCGCAGCAGGCCAATACCCGCCGCAAGAGAAAAACCTGCCGCAGCGACCAGACACACGAGCGAGAGCACATCAAGAACGGTCTCAAACATGATCGGCCCCTGATCCTCGCCCCTGATTGTTCGCAGCATCAACCGCATTCGCATCGGTCATTGCTCGGCGGCGCACATACCTCGCAACCACGATGGTTGCGAGCACCGCGGTCGCCGCTATCGCAACCATCACCGGAATGTTCTCGGTGCTGCCTGTAAGCGCCATATGGCTTCCGACACTGAGCATGAGGGTAGTCAACAACACATCAGAAGCAACCATACGGTCGAGAATGGTCGGCCCACGAACGATGCGCACGAGCGCAGCAATTGCGGTCAGCGCGAGGCCCACGATCACCACGCCCGCAGCGATGGAGTGAAACAGTGTCATTTCATCGCCTCCACTTCGGCTCGCGAGCCCAGGGTACGCACGAGCAGCCTCTCTATGCGTGCGACCTGGGTGCGCATGAGCCGCACCTCGCGCTGCGTAGGCGTATCGAGCACATGTAGATAGAGCGTCGAGCCAAAACGATCGACCTCAACCACGAGTGACCCTGGAATCAACGATATTGTGAGCGCCACGAGTGTGAGCACAAAGTCAGAGTGTGTGCGCAGCTGAGCCGCAATAATTGCCGTACGCGGCGGCTTTCCCGGCCGCACCGCGAGCCACGCGACATGCACCGACGCTACCGCGAGATGCCACAGAAAATAGCCGAGAAATCGAAGCGCCCACCAGGCGTTGAACCGCCCCGCCAAGATGACTGGCGGAAGATAGAACAAGCGCATCGCAATGATCGACACGACCACCCCGCTCGCGAGCGAGAGCCACGAAAATTCTCGCCATAGCAACATCCAGGTCAGCAGCAAACCAAGCAGCAGCGGCAGTTCGTGCAGCCTTAACAGCGATCTAGCGCGACGCTCGCTGCGTAGTTCGCTTCTGTGCTCACGCGCTGTCTCGTTCACGAGATATCACCCGCGTTTGCGGCATCCAGAATTGCATTGCCCTGACGAGGATCATAGCCGTCGATTTCGTTCTTGCCACTACCGCTAGACATGCTGTTCGGGTTTTCAAGCACCTCTGCAACAAAGACCCCAGAGTCTGACAGCTGCTCTCCTGCGCGAGTGGCATACGCATACAGGGGGCCAGCAAACACGGTCAAAAGCACACTCACCGCGACCATTCCGGCGGTAGCCGCCACCATAAGCCCGGGGGTTTCACGCTGTTCTTGCAGCGGCAACGCATCAGGTGCATCATGTAGTCGCTCCATGAGCGCAACCTCTCGCCCTTGCAACATGACACCCTCAGGGGTGTTTGGCGTCGGAGCGCTAGCACCCCCGAGCGCGGCAGCCCGAGTGCGCCAAAAGGCGAGGCTCCATGTGCGCGCAAGAGCGTAAAGTGTGAGCAGAGAGACCAAAGCCCCCACTCCCATGAGCCAATACGCACCGGGTGTGCCAAGCTGTGCGGCAGCGGTAAACAGACCCAGCTTGCCGATGAACCCAGAAAATGGTGGAATTCCGCCAAGGTTCAGCATCGGAATGAAGAAGAGCACGGCCACCACAGGCGCTGCTTTCAACATGCCACCAAGCGAGGTTAGCGAGGTAGTACCCCCGTGCCGCTCGATCAGCCCGACCGCCAAGAACAGCGTGGTCTGCACAATAATGTGGTGTGCCACATAAAAAATAGTCGCAGCATACCCCGCGCTCGTGGCCATGCCGATACCGAAGATCAGATAACCGATATGACTGATCAGTGTGAATGAGAGCAACCTCTTAATATCAAGTTGAGACACCGCGCCCAAAATCCCAACGATCAGCGTCAGCGCCGCAATTATGAGCAGAAGCTGGTTCACATTCGAAAACGGAAATAGCTGTGTTTGCGCACGAATGATCGCATACACACCGACTTTTGTCAGCAATCCTGCAAACACCGCAGTCACCGGTGCGGGTGCGGTCGGGTATGAGTCCGGAAGCCAGAAAGCGAGTGGAAAAATCGCTGCTTTAATACCAAAGGCGATGAGCAGGGCTAGGTTCAACAGCAGCTGCACATTACTGGGTAGTTCGGCAATGCGCAACGTGAGCTGCGCGATATTTACTGTGCCTGTTGCTGCGTACACCAGACCGATAGACACGAGAAAAAGGATCGACGAAACGAGTGACACTACCACGTAAGTGACACCTGCACGAATGCGCGGCCCCGTACCACCAAGAGTTATGAGCACATAGCTCGCAACCAGCAGAATCTCAAACCCAACATACAGATTAAACAGGTCACCCGCGATGAAGGCGTTGCATACGCCGGCGCCGAGCACCAGGTATGTCGGGTAGTAAATCGAAACCGGTGTTTCGTCATCACCGTCGGCGAGACCCTGGCCAAGCGAAAAAAGCAGCACGCCAAGCAGCACGACTGCCGAGACAGTCAGCATCAGTGCGCTCAGTCGATCCACGACTAATGAAATACCAAACGGGGCAGCCCAGCCACCCACTTGCATCACGAGAGCACCCTGCTGATCAACAACCCACATAAACACACCGCTGAGCGCGACCACAGCTACGAGTGCAATCACAGTAATCAGCTGCTGTGCTCGGCGGCGGCCGGGAAGAGCAAGCGCAAGCGCTGCACTGCCCAGCGGTATCAGAACGACCAGAGGAATCAGTGCAGTCATGCTTGCTTCCCCTTCACGTCATCATGAGTGTCAGTTGTCGCTTCGTCAAACTCAGGCTCACGCTCGAGTTCTTCGTGGGTAACTTCATCTGTAGTGAGAGTGTCTGCGTCAACCAGTTCTAGATCGTGCGCATCATCAACCACCGCGTCTTCGCCCTCACTCGCAAGCCGCCAGCTTCGATAGATTAATGCCAAAATAAAAGCACTGACCCCAAAAGTGATCACAATCGCTGTCAATATGAAAGCCTGCGGCAGAGGGTCGCTCATATCAATGGGGTGTGCTTCACCGTAGATTGGTGCGTCACCGAAGGCGCCTGAAGTGAGAAATATCAACAGATTCGTCGCATTTCCGACAAGCAGAAAACCGAGCAACACACGGGTGAGACTGCGATCGAGCAGCAGGTATACACCTATCGCGAAAAGCACCACCATAACCGCAACGAGCAAGAGGGGAAGTGTAGTAATCACGAGGCACCCCCTTGCTTACCGCTCGAACTCGACGCAATAACCGTCTCATCGAGAGCCGTTGCGAGGTCACTCTCTTCTTGCCTGTCGATCTCGGCGCCGATGCTTCTCAGCACGTCGAGCACGAGACCGAACACCACAAGATAGACGCCAATATCGAAGAGCGTCGAGGTTACCAGCGGCAAAGTGCCGAGCGGACCAAGGTTAACGTCAATCCAAGAAGAAGCTAGTGCCGCCTGACCGAAGAAGAGCGGCAAAATCGCCGTGGTCGCGGCGAGAGCAAGACCAGCGCCTAGAATCCGTCCAGCATCGATTGGAACGGTTGCACCAAGCTCATCACGGCCTCCCGTAAGGTAACGGGCTACAAGTGCAAGCCCCGCTACGAGCCCTCCTGCGAAACCACCACCGGGTGAATTGTGCCCGGTAAGCAGAAGGTAGAACGAAAGCAGAATGAGCGCATGAAAAATCAATCGCACAACTACCTCTAGCAATATCGAGCGACGTGAGGGGTCAAGATTGCGCCCCGCAAGTAGCCAGGTGCGGCGTTCTAGCGGATCTTTCGGGTCGTTCACCCTACGAATGTGCTCTTGCACCTGCCGCCTAGCGTCGCGACGCCCGAGTTTTGGCAGCGTGTCGACACGTGTACTCAAGAAAACCAACGAAGCGACACCTGTAGCTGCAGCAAGAATCACCGATAGTTCGCCCAGGGTGTCCCAGCCTCGAATATCGACGAGCATCACGTTTACCACGTTGGCCCCATGCCCTCCGAAATAGGCAAGCTCAGGCAACTGCAGCGAAATTGGATTTGCTGTGCGAGCATCAAGTGCGATGAGCAGCAGAGCCCCGATAGTGAGCCCAACTGAGCCTCCGATCACTGCTCGCACCCAACGCTTCCACCTCGAGGCTCTCAATGAAATGCGCTGTGGCAAGCGGCGGATCACCAGAACAAAAGCGATCAAGGTCACGGTTTCTACGAGCACCTGCGTAA
>JAPXTT010000098.1:0-5131 GCA_033812395.1 Leucobacter sp.
CGGTGGGCGCCCCGTACTTGGCATATGTGTGGGGGAGCAGGTCATGTTTGACCGCGGTGTCGAACACGGTGTCGAGAGCGAAGGCCTCGGCCAGTGGCCCGGCACGGTGCGTCTGCTACAGGCAGACCGCTTGCCCCACATGGGTTGGAACACCGTCGAGGCTGCTGCAGGCTCGACTCTGTTCAAGGGCATCGAGCACGAGCGTTTCTACTTTGTGCATAGCTATGCCGCTACCGAGTGGTCGATCGAGGGGCGCACTGCATCGACAGTACCTCTCGTCACGTGGGCTGAGCACGGTGAGCGCTTCATAGCGGCTGTCGAAAATGGCCCGCTCACTGCCACACAGTTTCACCCCGAGAAGTCGGGCGGGGCAGGCATTCGTCTGCTGCGCAACTGGGTCGAGTCGCTGTGAGCTGCGATCCTCGCCCAAAAAATTCGTGAGAACAGATTGTAAGGAGCCATACCCGATGACCGAATTCAGCACCCAACCCAGGCTCGAGCTGCTGCCCGCCGTTGACGTTGCAGACGGCAAGGCCGTGCGTCTCACGCAGGGTGAGGCCGGCACTGAGACCAGCTATGGCAGCCCGGTCGATGCAGCGCTCGACTGGATTGAGCAGGGGGCCGAGTGGATTCACCTGGTAGATCTCGACGCGGCATTCGGTCGCGGCAGCAACGCAGCCCTGCTGCGCAAGGTGGTGAAGCAGTCGAAGCACGTCAAGATTGAGCTTTCGGGTGGTATTCGTGACGACGCGAGCCTCGACGCGGCGCTTGAGCTTGGTGCTACGCGAGTCAACCTCGGTACGGCCGCACTTGAGAACCCCGAATGGACTCGCGCTGTGATCGCCCGCTATGGCGAACAGATTGCGGTTGGCCTCGACGTGCGGGGCGAGACGCTCGCGGCCCGTGGCTGGACCCAAGAGGGCGGCAACCTCTGGGAGGTGCTCGACCGCCTCGAAGACGCGAAATGCCCGCGCTACGTGGTCACCGACGTCACGAAAGACGGCACGCTGCGCGGTCCGAACGTCGAGCTGCTGAAGCAGGTGTGCGAGCGCACTGATCGCCCAGTCGTCGCCTCGGGTGGCGTCTCGAGCCTCGACGATATCGCTGCGCTGCGCGAGCTGGTGTCGGCAGGCGTCGAAGGTGCGATCGTGGGCAAGGCATTGTACGCAGACGCATTCACGCTGCCCGCCGCTCTCGACGTTGCTGGCAGGCCGTAACCCGCGCCTTGGCGATTCAGAAGCTCCCCTCAACCGGTGACGCGCCGCGTAGCACCGGTGTGCCGGCCTCGCTCGTCGCGGGCGGTGAGGCAGACTCCGCGGGCTTTCCGTGGGCAGGTCGTACCTTTGATCACCACGAGACGGCCTTCGCTGGTGACGACGGTGCGACACCCGAAACGCTTCGGCTCGCGGTAGCTCGGGTGCGCGAGGCTGCGGCTGGGTATCGAAAAGCATCAGTGCCGGCACCCGAATCGCTTGCAGCATTGGCCTCGGCGCACACGGAAGCGCTGCTGGCGCTTTCGGCCGTACGTGTGCTGATACCGCTGCTCGCAGAGGCAGGTGACTTTGGGCTGACACCCGAGGGGCGCACGGTTGAGAAGTCTCAGGAGCTGTCGATCGTCACCGTGGGTGCGCCCGATGGGCGCCGTGTGATGCCGGTGTTCAGCAGCGTTGACGCGATGCGTGCCTGGAACCCCGAGGCCAGGCCGATTCCGGTGCCAATGCCTCAGGCCGCGGTTGCAGCAGCGCAAGAGAAGACAGACCTCATCATTGTTGACCCTGGCAGCCCCAATGCCGAGCTCGGGGTTCGGCGTACACAGCTCGAAGCGGTTGCGCTCGGTACTCGGGTGGTTGCGGCCTGGGCAGATTCCGCGGTGGCGGCAGCGTTCGGCGCAGCAACTGCCGGTGATGCACGAGTTCGTCAGATTGGCATCGCACCCGCAGACCCTGAGGCTCGACTGCTCGAAGCTGAGGTCGCGGTGATTGTCTCGCTTGAGCCGGGGCTTGAGCAGGCCTCGCTTGAAGAACTGCTTGGCGGTTTACAGCGGCGTTGGGCAGCGAACGAGGTCATCGCTGAGCGGGTTGACTCGCTGCGCCTCGTGCTGCGTTGAAGGCTTGCCGAGAGCCGTTGCACTAGAGCGCGGTGCCGGCGTGACTCGCCCGAACTCGTCGATTGGATAGGAAGCCGTCGATTGGATATGAAAACCACCGTGGTTTAGCGACACACTCGCTGACTTCCTATCCAATCGACGAGGGGCGCGCTCGCAGCAGGGAGCCAGAATATTGGCCCGCCCCGCCTAGAAGAAGTTCAGCAGCACGATGTAGACGGCAGTGCCGGCGAAGATGCTCAGCAGCGCGTGTCGCCCCGCGAAGAGGTGAGTGATCACAGTGACCGCAGAGGCGACCGCGACCACCCAAAGTTTTTCTGGCCTTGCAGTGATCTCGCCCGCCAGCATGACCACCGCGAGAATGACGAGCAGGCCCGCAGGCATCCACTGCCCGAGCGCTTTCACAAACTTCGACTTGCGCAACGGTTTGAGAATAGCGAAAGGGAGCGCACGCAACAGCAGAGTGATGACTCCGCTTACCGCGACCGCAGCGATCATGTACCAGACGCTAGGCATTGGGCTGATCCTCTTCGGTGCGATCGAGCGACAACGCAGCATCACCGTGACCGGCAGCGACACCGCTCATGCCACGGTCATCCTTTCGCCAGCGCTGCCAGAAGAACCTCGCAACGAGCGAAAGCGTGAAGATCGCGAGGGCCGCAATCAGTGATGCGCTCGGAAATGCCACCATCGCGATCGCGACCGAGAGCCCGGCGAGAATCACTGACGGCACCTCTCGTTTCGACCGCACAGCATCAAGCGCCATCACGATGAACAGCGACACGAGCGCAAACTCGAAGCCCTCAAGTGGTTCGGGGAGCAGGCTGGCAACGAAGACTCCGACGATGCCACCGCCGACCCAGTACGCCTGCATCAGCAGTTGGCCGGTGAGCATGCGGGTCGATGTGAGCTTTTCTACGGGCATGAGCACGTAGGTCGCGTATGCCTCATCGATCATTGCATAGATTGAGTATGCCCGGCCGAGGCCCGGCTTCACGACCTGAATCGGAAAGCTCAACGGGTAGAAAACGTGCCGAAAATTGAGGGCAAACACCGTAGCGGCAATGGTCACGAGGGGGGTGGCGGCCGCGATCATGCTGACGAGCAGCAGCTCGACTGAACCCGCGAAAATGCCAATCGAGAGTGCGGGCGCGAGCCACCAGGGCAGCCCCGCCTGGATCACCAGAAAACCAAGTGCCACGCCGAGCGGAAAGATGCCGATGCCGACGCCGAGCGAGTCTGCCGCACCACCAAGAATGCTGGCTTTGCGGCTGCTGCCCGGCTCTTTCAAATGTGGTGTTGGCGCGGGATCATTGGTCACCCCACGATGTTATCTCGGTATTGATCGGTTTAGATTACCGAACCCGTGTACTTCTCTCCGGGGCCTTTGCCAGGCTCATCGGCAATAACTGACGCCTCACGGAAGGCAAGCTGCACCGAGCGGAGGCCGTCACGAAGTGGCCTCGCGTGCGAGTCACTGATTTCGGGTGCGCCGGCTGTGATGAGGCCAGCGAGTGCGTTGATCAACTTGCGTGCCTCGTCGAGGTCGGTCTCGTTTTCTGGATCTTCAGACAGGCCGCACTTGATGGCTGCAGCGCTGAGCAGGTTCACTGCGGCTGCGGTGATGATCTCGACGGCTGGCACCTCAGCGATGTCGCGCGCTGCGCTCTGCGCCTCGGTCTGTGCGTCGGTCTGTTCTGCCTGCTGCTCGCTCATCGTGCGTCCTCTGCGTGTCTTTACCTTGCGTGTGTGCCTAAGCCTTGCTAAGATTCTAGAGGTTCGCGGTGAAATGCCTCGAACTTGCAAGCGGAGACACTCCCACCCCAAGCCGATATATAGGCACACGGGTAGTTGACACCCCGTTTTATTCACTTGAATAAAACAGCTGAAAAGGGTGTAGAGCAACATTACTGTAGCTCTTGATCTGCGCCTGCGAATGAACTGAGCACAAAGTCACCCTCAAGGGAGACAGTGCACACGATCTAAGGAGCCGGCGATCAGCGATCCCCGTACTAACGAACGAATCAACGCCAAGGAAGTGCGTTTGGTTGGTCCCAGCGGCGAGCAGGTCGGCGTGGTGCCGATCCACACTGCCCTGCGCCTCGCAGCCGACGCCGATCTCGATCTGGTCGAGGTTGCCCCGAACTCGAAGCCGCCCGTGGCCAAGATCATGGACTTCGGCAAGTTCAAGTACGAGGCTGCTCAGAAAGCAAAAGAGGCTCGTCGCAACCAGGCGAACACCGTGCTCAAAGAGGTACGTTTTCGCCTGAAGATCGACAAGCACGATTACGAAACCAAGACCAAGCGAGCCATCGGCTTCTTGGGTCAGGGCGACAAAGTCAAGGCAATGATTCTTTTTCGCGGTCGTGAGCAGTCGCGCCCTGAGATGGGTGTTCGTCTGCTGCAGCAGTTCGCCGAAGACATTGCCGAGTTCGGCACTGTTGAAAGCTCACCTCGCATCGATGGCCGCAACATGGTGATGGTCATTGCCCCGCTCAAGAACAAGAGCGAAGCGAAAGCTGAGCAGAACGCACGTCGTGCTGAAGAGAAGGCTTCGCGCCGTTCAGACAAGTCGAGCGAGACCGAGACCATTGAGGTCGTAGAGGCCGCGCCGGCAGAGTAATTTTGCGGCTTACCGGCTCTCCGGTACAGCCGACAACCACGTAGTCGCTCAGGCGACGCGCACCACAACAAGGAGATAGAGATGCCTAAGCAGAAGACCCACTCGGGGGCGAAGAAGCGGTTCAAGGTAACCGGCAGCGGCAAGCTGATGAAGCAGCAGGCCGGCATGCGCCACAACCTCGAGGTTAAGGCCTCGAAGCGTAAGCGTCGTCTAAACGCTGACCAGGTGCTCTCGGCTGGCGATGTCAAGCAGGCCAAGAAGCTGCTGGTTCGCTAAGCACCGCCCGAGCTACTAGAACGTTAAGGAAGAACTGAAATGGCAAGAGTAAAACGGGCCGTCAACGCCCACAAGAAGCGTCGCGTTATTCTCGAGCGCGCCGAGGGCTACCGCGGGCAGCGTTCGCG
>JAPXTT010000099.1:0-5110 GCA_033812395.1 Leucobacter sp.
CGCTGTGTACTCGGCGTTCCAGACGATTCTCGACCCGGGCGACGAGGTCATTCTGCCCGCACCGTACTGGACCAGCTACTCAGAAGAGATTCAGCTGGCAGACGGCGTCGCAGTCGAGGTCTTCGCCGGTGCAGACCAGGGCTACAAGGTCACCGTCGAGCAGCTTGAGGCCGCCCGCACCGACCGCACCAAGGCGCTGCTGTTCTGCTCGCCCTCGAACCCGACCGGCGCCGTCTACACGCCCGATGAGGTGCGTGCGATCGGCGAATGGGCACTCGCGAAGGGCCTGCTCGTGGTGAGCGACGAGATCTACCAGAACCTCACCTACGACGGCGTGCGCGCGGTCTCGATCGTCGAGGCAGTGCCAGAGCTCGCAGGCAACACCATTCTGGTCAACGGCGTCGCGAAGACCTTCGCGATGACCGGCTGGCGCATCGGCTGGCTCATCGGGCCCGCAGACCTGGTCAAGGGCGCGGCAAACCTGCAGTCACACATGACCTCGAACATCAACAACATTGCGCAGGTCGCCGCTGCCGCAGCCCTCGACGGCCCGCAGGAGCCTGTCGAAGAGATGCGCCTCGCGTTCGACCGCCGCCGCAAGCTGATCGTTGAAGAGCTCAACAAGGTGCCGGGCTTTCACTGCCCGATGCCCGAGGGTGCGTTCTACGCCTACGTCGATGTGACCGGTGCGCTCGGCCGTGAGATTCGCGGGGTCACCCCGACCACCTCGCTCGAACTCGCCGACCTGATTCTCGATCAGGCAGAGGTTGCCGCGGTGCCGGGCGAGGCATTCGGCCCGAGCGGGTACCTGCGGTTCAGCTACGCGCTGGGCGATGAGGCGCTCGTTGAGGGCGTACGCCGAATCCAAGCCTTGCTCTCGGAGTAGCACGACACATCACTTCTCGACGAACGGCCAGTGGGCGGCCTCTTGTCACTCAAGGGGTCACTTGCTGGCCGTTTTCGCATTGGGGGCACACAGATCAACTTGCGCCCGTCGACCTCACGATTTGCAACGCCGGCGCCGCAAGAGATAGCGGAAGACGCACGAGAAAGCACACGTATCAGGCGAGATCATGTGCTTTCTCGTGCTTCATCCGGCGAGACGTGCAGACGCACGAAGGATTACCCCGAGAGGGTCTCAACACCCCACCCTCCCTTTCGGTTCATCTGATGTTCGAGCTAGAGTGAATGGGTTGCCCAAACCGGGCAGGCACAGAGCACTCATGTGCCCCGCCAGCAGATAAGCCAATGAGGCACGCGAGAGAAAGACGGTGCACCAATGAGCGAGCGTTTCACGTGGACACGGGTCATGCATGAGCCACGACGCAGACAGCTCACCGTGCTGCGCACCGAGGTCGTCGCGCCCCGCATGCAGCGCATCACGCTCGGTGGCACCGACCTCGAGGGCTTCACCTCACTCGCGCCCGGCGACCATGTGAAAGTGTTCTTTCCCGACCCAATCATGGGCAAAATCGTCACCCCTGCCTTTGTGAACGGGCGGCCGCAGGCTCCCGCCGGGCCAGGTCAAGTCATCGCCCGCGACTACACCCCGCACGCGTTTCGAGCAGACGGAGAGCACGGCCCCGAGCTCGATCTCGATTTCGTGATGCTCGCCGATGCGTCTCACGGTGGCCCCGCCGCCCAATGGGCCGCCAGCGCAAAGCTAGGCGATCCACTCATCGTGGCGGGCCTTCGCGGCTCTCGCGTGCCACCAACTGACATCGAGCGCGCTCTTCTCATTGCCGACGAATCTGCACTGCCCGCCGTAACTCGCTGGCTCGACTTGCTCGGTGACACCGAGGTCATCGGCCTGTTCTCTACCCTCGAACCGGCAACATCGAGCTACCTCAGCAAGTACTCGGCAAGCACGCGCGAGTTTCATTGGTTTAGTGGCGAGGATCGCGACGCCCACGTCGCCTCAGCCCTTGCGGGCATCGAAATCACCGACGGCACCCTCGTGTTTCTCGCTGGTGAGGCAAGTGCGCTGATACCCCTGCGCCGCTATCTGCGCCGCGAGCTGGGCTTGCCGAAGGAGCAGGTCGATGCCCACGGGTACTGGAAGAAGGGCGAGGCGAACCTCGACCACCACGCTCCCCTCGACCCCTCAGACCCCGATTAGGTCTGGCCGCTAGCGAACGAGGCGCCCCCTCACCAGGTGGTGAGCACCTCGTCGAGCACGTGTTCGAGGCTCAACTCGGGGCGAAACAGCAGCCAGTCGAGGCAAGCGCCAGCTAACGCCCCAAAGAATGCGGCGCCCGCGGTTTCGGTGATCCTCTCGCCGTGTTCTGCTGTGTGGCCCGAAGCCGCGTGTGCGTCGCGAAGCACGTCACGCAAGCGAGTCACCACCGAGCCGCGCGCTTCATTCATGGTCTCGGCCCAGGCCCGATCGGTGCGAAATACCTCGGCAGCCATGAGCTTCGCGAGGTCGATGTTGTTACGCAGCGTTTCGAGGGTCGCGGCAGCGACAACGCGGGGCGCATCTGCGGCGGGCACTCCCTCGCGGGACTCATCGATGGCGGCGCTCAGCCGCTCGAAGCCGCGCCGCATCACCTCGGCGAACAGCGCGTCTTTCGAATCGAAGTTGTAGTAGAGGCTGCCTTTCGCGACGCCGGCGGTCTCGGCGATCTGATCCATAGATGCCCCGCTAATGCCGTGCTGCGCCGCAACAGCGATCGCTGCGTCGACGATCAACTGCTTGGTGTTTACCCGTGCCATGGTTCTATCCTTGCGTATCTGCGGCGGTAAGCCAGAAGAAGGCCCCCCGAACCGCGCTCGGGACGCGCGAAGGCGCCTCGCGAAAGGCCCAGAAATGGGCCTTTCAGATTGCGAGGCTCGGATGCAGCCGCGCGACCGTCCACACCTTCTGGCGCCTTGCCGCAACCGCACTGATGGCGAGTGAGCCGATCAGCACACCAAGCATCACCACGAGCGAGCCCCAGAACCTGCCGTCGATGCCGCCACCGATGAGCTGCCTCAGGCCGGTCACCACGTACGACGCCGGCATGAAGGGGTGCAACGCCTGGAAGAAGCCCGGCGTCGTCTCGACGGGGTAGGTGCCTCCCGACGACGAGAGCTGCAGCATCAGCAGCACGAGGCTCACCACGCGGCCAGCGGCGGTGCCGAGCAGGGCAATGAACATCTGCTGCAGCGCCAAGAACGCGAGCGTCACGAGCAGCATGAACCCGGCCATGCCGACCCAGTGCACGGGCTGCATGCCGACGGCGTAGACGAGCACAAGCATCATGATGACGACCTGGCCGACACCGATCAGGGCGGCCGGGCCGAAGCCCGCCAACACCGAGCGCAAGCCCGACACGTTCGATGCGAGTGGGCGGCGGGGCAGCGGGCGCAAAATAAGCCAGGTGATCAGCGCGCCGACGAACGAGGCAAGCGCGATGAAGAACGGCGCGAAGCCCTCGCCGAAGCCCTGCACCTCGTTCTCGGTGTGCTCGCTCAGCTGCACGGGTGCGGCGATCGTCTCGGCGATCCTCGCGCTCTGCCCTGTCGCGAAATCTGGCGCATCTGCCGCGCCCTCGTTCAGTTTCTTCGAAAAGGATCCCGCACCGTCGTCGAGGGCCTTCGCCCCTTGGGCGAGCTGTGCGCTTCCCGAGGCGGCCGTGGTCGCGCCGGAGTGCAGCTTCGAGGCGCCTGAGACCAGCTGCGAAGCGCCGTCGCTCAGCTGGGCGGCGCCCGAGGCGAGCTGGCCGGCCGCAGCGTTCACCTGTGCCGCGCCGGTGGCGGCCTGTGCGCTGCCGGCCGCGAGATCCTTCGCTCCCTGTGCGGCGAGCGGCAGGCCGTCGGCGAGCTGCTGCACATTCGGCAGCGCTCCGGCGACGCCGTCATGCAGCGTGGTCGCGCCGGTCGCGATCGCCTGCAGCGACGTGCCCTTGGACTGCAGCGCGGCGTCGAGCTGCGCGAGCGTCATGTCTGGATTGGCAGCGGCGAGCTGCGCGATCGCACCGGTGCCGGTGGCAAGCAGAGCCGAGCCGTCGTTCAGCTGCGTCAAGCCGGCGAGCAGTCTCGGCGCGCCCGCGGCAGCCGGTTCGAGATTCGACGCGAGCAGAGAGGCGCCCTCAGCGAGTTGCGACGTGCCGTCAGCGAGCTCGGGCGCCTTTGCCGCGAGCTGCGCCGTGCCGTCGGCGAGGCGGGCAGCCCCGTCTGCGAGCTCGGGAGCTTTGCCCGCGAGCTGCGCGGTGCCGTCGTTCAGTTCGGCGAGACCACCGCTCAGCTGCGAGCTCGCCTCGGCGAGCGTCGTCGTGCCGCCGTGCAGCGTCGTTGCCGCGTCGGCCGCCTGGCGTGTGCCGTCGCCCAACTTCTCGACGCCTACGAGCACCTGCTCTGCAGCGGTCTCGGTTGCGGTTTCTGCCACCGCATCGCGCAGCTGCACCATCGCGGTCTTGCCGAGTGTCGAGGCGAGAAACGAGTTGCTGTCGTTGTATTGCACCTCGATCTGACCGGCCTTCGGATCGTCTTGCAGGCCAGCGAGCGTGCTCGAGAAGTCGCGCGGAATCGTCACTGCGAAGTACACGTCGCCGTCAGCGACAGCACGCTCGGCCTCGGCCGCGGCGAGAGGCTTCCAGTCGAGGTCGCCGCCTGTGAGCAGTTCATCGACGACGTCGTTGCCGGCCGTGAGCGTCTTGCCGCCGGGGGCTTCTGCCGGCCGGTCAAGGTTGACGACCGCGACGGGCAGCTTGTTCATGTTGTCGGTCGGCGCCCAAAATGCCCAGAGATAGAGGGCTCCGTAGATGAGTGGAATCACCAGAAGCACGGCGATCGCGACCTTCGGCAGCGCGCCGCGCTTGAAGCGCTTGAGTTCTGTGGTGCGGGTAAAGAGTGACATGCCTGGTTCTGCTTAGAGTTCGATAGTGGCGGTGGTGGCGAGCAGTGCTGCGTCGCTCGGATCGCTCGTGGCGACGACGACGCGCACGCCGTGGGCCGCGAGCTCGCGCAGGCGTTCGGCGACGAGGGCTCGCTCGGTGGGGCTGAGCAGCGCGTCGAAGTCGTCGATGCACAGCATCTCGGGGCCTTCGATGCGGGCGAGGGCGATGCGCAGCAGCATTTCTGAAGCGGGATCGAGCTCGCGCACGAGCGTCTTCGGCGTGGGCTGTTC
>JAPXTT010000100.1:0-5065 GCA_033812395.1 Leucobacter sp.
CACAGGGGCTACCCGAAGGCAACTTTTTGCTGCCGAATTCGAACACTGGATTCGACTACCAGCTGGGTGGGGCTTACACGCCCCTGAAGGTGTCACAATAGTCGCGCGTGATCGCACTGAACCACCCGCAGGTCTCGGCTACGACATCTGTTACGTAAACGGCTACCAGACGCAACCAGAAGCATCAGAGAGTTTTGCCGCCTCTCACCCAGAACTGCTGGTTCACTACAACGGCGTGCCGTTGCGAGACCCGGGCTGGCCAGACGAAATACTCTTCGACACCTCGACCGCTCAAAACCGGGCTGCGCTCGCTGAAATTGTCGGGCAATGGATCACCTCTTGTAAGACAGCTGGGTTTGATGCGGTTGAGATCGACAACCTCGACTCATATACCCGTGCGCATGGCCTACTCGCCGAACAGCACAACATTGACCTGGCCATCGAATATGCGCGAATCGCGCACGATGCCGGTCTCGCGATTGCCCAGAAGAACACCCCTGAGCTTTCGCAGCGGTTTCACGCGGCCGGCTACGACTTCGTCGTTGCCGAATCCTGCTATCGCTTCTCAGAGTGTGAATTGTACGCGAATGTCTACCCCGTCGTGCTCGACATCGAATACACAGATGGACTCGGAGAGGCGCAGTTTAGCGATGCGTGCAAAGGGCGCCCACGATCTGTTGCGATGGTGCTTCGCGACCACGGGCTCGCACCCTCGACAAGCCCCGACTATCGCTTTCTGAGCTGCAGTAGTCGTTGACTGGCTCCGACCCAACGACTACTGCGTCAACAAGAAGTGCCCCAGAGAAGAATCGAACTTCCGACACCCGCTTTAGGAGAGCGGTGCTCTATCCACTGAGCTACTGAGGCGCGAGTACCAGCATAGCGAAAAAGGCGCCGCCATTTGGCGACGCCTTTCGTAAAGTCTGGTTAGACGACGCGCACCACATAGTCTGGGTATACACCATTGCTCACGAAACCTGCAAGAGTGGTGGGGTGCCAGCCGCCGTGCACCACCTGGCCGCCACCGGCATAGATTGCAACGTGGGGAATACCGGGGTAGACGAGAATGTCACCGGGCGCGAGGCCATCTGGGCTAAAAGCGTAAACGGTGCCGAGCGAGGCGAAGCTGCCAACACCCATGTCATAACCACCGTCAAACCGGCTCGTTACGAGACCCACCGCAGCGAGTGCATCTTGCGCAACGTCGGTGCAGTCTTTGTCCATACCAATCTGCGCCATAGCCGCATTAACGATTCCTGAAGAACCGACACCTGCGGGAAGTGCGCCGTACGGGGTAGCTGCCTTTGCGCCAGCAGCTGCAGCTGCCACAACAACAGGGGCGGGCTGCTCTTCGGCACTCGGCAACTGATCTGGCACGTTAATCTCGGGCAGCGCACTGGTGGTGAGTGCCTGAGCGAATGCCTCTTCGGCCTGCGCCACAGAACCATCACTACCCTCGGTCGAAGCATACGCGGGCATCGCGAACACGCCCACCAGGGTTGCGCTGATGAGGCCAGCACCAATCATGCGCAATGAGCGCTTGATCGAGGGCTTCTGCGAAGCATGACCGAGAGTCTTCTGGGTCACTACATCAGTACCGGGAGTCTGTGCTTTGCCGGGAGTCTGAATCACGAGTAACTTGCCTAACGTCTTACGAACATATGCTGATCAATCGACCTAAATCGAATAGCTCCGTAAAGCCTAACTGAAGATCACGAAATTGTCACACCTTGGTCACGAATTGAGCAGAACGGGCCGCGATCCCTTTATTTTCAACAGATATTTTGCACCGATATTTCGACATCAAATAAACTTTCAATAGAAACTTGAAGGTTCTTGCGTTGAGACACGCTCAAAATTTGCCCGAACCAAACCGCTTGGGGCCCTCTACACGAGCCCCTGCTCGATCATCGCCTGTGCCACTGTCACAAAGCCCGCCGAGTTCGCACCAAGCACGTAGTCGCCAGGGCGACCGTAGCGCTCCGAGGCCTCGTATGTTGCGTCGTGTACATCACACATGATCGCCTGCAATCTGGCTTCGCTGTGGTCAAAGTCCCAGCGATCCCGCGCCGCATTCTGGCTCATCTCTAAAGCCGAGGTTGCAACGCCACCCGAGTTCGCAGCTTTGCCTGGCCCGAAGAGAATGCCCGACTGTTGCAGCAGCGCAACCGCCTCTGGAGTTGTGGGCATGTTGGCACCCTCTGCGACCACGCGCACTCCCCCGTCGAGCAGCGCGCGTGCACCCCGCTCATCGAGCTCGTTCTGGGTGGCGCAGGGAAATGCGAGCTCTGCCGGAACATCCCACACCGAACCACCCGACACGAAGTGTGCACCCGATTTACGATCTGCATAGTCAGAGATGCGGCCTCGTTCGACCTCTTTGATCTGCTTCAACAGCGCAACGTCGATGCCCTGCTCGTCGACCACGTAGCCCGACGAGTCTGACGCGGTTACCGCAGTACCGCCAAGCTGACTCACCTTTTCTATGGCGTAGATCGCCACGTTGCCCGAGCCTGAGACCACCGCGCGGCGCCCGTCGATGTCTTCGCCGGTACGTTTGAGCATTTCTTGCGCAAAAAAGACCGCGCCGTATCCGGTCGCCTCGGTGCGCACTTCTGCGCCACCCCAGCCCTTACCCTTGCCGGTGAACACACCCGACTCGTGGCGGCCGGTGAGGCGACGGTACTGACCAAAGAGGTACCCGATCTCGCGGCCACCCACTCCAATATCTCCGGCAGGCACATCGGTCTGCTCGCCGATATAGCGGTACATCTCGGTCATAAAGCTCTGGCAGAAACGCATCACTTCTTCGTCGCTTTTACCATGAGGGTCGAAGTCGCTGCCACCCTTCGCACCACCAATTCGTTGGCGAGTCAGCGCGTTCTTAAAGATCTGTTCGAAGCCAAGAAATTTGACCACTGAAAGGTTGACGCTCGAGTGAAATCGCAAACCACCCTTGAACGGGCCGAGCGCCGAGTTGAACTGCACACGAAACCCGCGGTTCACCCGCACCCGGTTCTGATCGTCAAGCCAGGGCACCCGAAACATAATCTGCCTCTCGGGTTCAACCAACCGCTCGAGCACCCCAGCTTCAATGAATTCTGGGTGCTCTGCAAACACCGGCACCAGGGTGTCAAGCACCTCGTGCATCGCCTGCAGAAACTCAGGCTCATTGTGGCTGCGTTGGGCCGCGGTCTCGGCTACTGCCTGTATGTGTGCGTTCGGTGTCAGCTGCATCGCTGTGACTCCTCGTGGTGGGTTATCAACTCCATCAGTGGTGTGCCTCTTGGCGACCATCGATTTCAGGGGCTAGTTCGGACTTAGAAATATATTGACGCTCAGCGCTCAAGATCAAGTGTTTGGCAAGGATCGCTCACGCCTCGTCAACGACTATGCAGTACGCGCAACAAACACATGCGCTGCGGTGTGAGCAGGCAACTCGATTGGAATGGGGTCGCTGTTGGTTGCCGAATCTACCTTGACGATCACCGTGCCATCGCTATACATAAATTCGGCCATAGCTCCCGGCCTTAACCCGGCCAGGCTAAAGAGGCGCAGCTGCTCCGGGTCGACCTGTGCGGGTTCAGCAAGACGGCGCACGCGGGCACGTACCCGCTCTGAACCGTCATCAAACAGGGTGAGAGCGCTCACGACCCCCGCATGAAACGGCGCGGTAGGCCTAGCACCGAGCTCTTCAAGCCCGGGAATCGGGTTGCCATAGGGTGACTCGACCGGGTTATCAAGCATGCTCAGGAGCTTTCGCTCGACCTGCTCACTCATCACGTGTTCCCAGCGACATGCCTCTTCATGCACGAGCTCCCACTCGAGACCAATCACGTCAGCAAGTAGCCGCTCGGCAAGGCGGTGTTTGCGCATGACACGAACTGCTTTTGCGCGGCCCTCGTCAGTGAGCTCTAGGTGCCGGTCATTGCTCACAATGACCAGGTCGTCTCGCTCCATGCGCGCGATCGTCTGCGAGACAGTCGGGCCAGAGTGACCGAGACGTTCAGAAATGCGGGCGCGAAGCGGCACGACGCCTTCTTCTTCAAGTTCAAGAATCGTGCGCAGGTACATCTCTGTTGTATCGATCAGATCGGTCACCAGCACCTCCGCAGCATGCATCTTTACTTAGCTACCCTATGCCATCTTGTGGTTACCCTTTGGCCTGCCTGCACAGGTCGTCTGCAGCGACTTCGCAAGATACGGGCCCGGGCGCGGGCGAAGACCACCGCGATTCGCAGTCTAAAATAGATACATGGCCGACATCACCATTCCCGCAGCCCTATTGCCCACCGACGGACGTTTTGGCTGCGGCCCATCAAAGGTGCGCAACGAGCAGCTTGCGTTTCTTGCTTCGCTGCAGCCCTCAACACTTGGCACTTCGCACCGCCAGGCTCCCGTGAAGGATCTCGTGGGTAGTGTGCGCCAGGGGCTCGCAGAACTCTTCAGCGCCCCCGAGGGGTACGAGGTATTGCTCGCGAACGGTGGGGCAACCTCGTTCTGGGATGCCGCGGTGCACTCACTCATCGAACGTCGCAGTCAACACCTCGCATTTGGTGAGTTTGGCGCAAAGTTTGGCACCGCGGCTGCTGCGGCACCTTGGCTCGAGGCGCCAGATATTCGAAAGGCAGACGCGGGATCGCGCAGCGAAGCTGCGCCGACCGAGGGCATCGACGTCTACGCATACCCGCAGAACGAGACCTCGACCGGCGTGATGGCAGAGGTGCGTCGCGTGCACGGAGACGCTGGTGCGTTGACGGTGGTCGACGCGACGAGCGCTGCAGGTGGCCTAGGCTTCGATGCGGCAGAGGCCGATGTCTACTACTTCTCGCCGCAGAAAAACTTTGCGAGCGATGGTGGCGTTTGGTTCGCCCTGGTCTCGCCAGCGGCAATCGAGCGCATCGAGCGCATCGCCGCATCGGGCCGCTATATCCCTGAGACCCTCAGCCTCGCTGGCGCTGTCGCGAACTCACGCCAGAACCAGACGCTGAACACCCCTGCTCTCGCCCCTCTCGCCATGATGGACGAGCAGGTGCGCTGGATGAACGCAAACGGCGGCCTGTCG
>JAPXTT010000101.1:0-5027 GCA_033812395.1 Leucobacter sp.
ATCATGAACTCGGTGCTCGGTGGCGGTATGTCGAGTCGACTCTTCCAAGAAATTCGCGAGAAGCGTGGTCTCGCGTATACTGCGTACGCGTTCGGGGCGAGCTACAGTGACGACGGAGTATTCGGCATGTATGCAGGCGTCATGCCCGAGAAGGCGGCACAGGTCGCTGAGTTGGCCCATGCTGAGCTGCAGGGCATTGCGAGCGGGGGCATTACCGAAGAAGAGCGCGACCGTGCCCTCGGCCAGATCTCTGGCTCGTCTGCACTCGCGCTCGAAGACAGTGACACTCGCATGGGGCGGCTGGCGCGAGCCGAGCTCGGTGCGGGCGAGCTGTTTACGCTCGATGCATCGCTGGAGCGTTTTCACGCGGTCACCGCCGAGCAAATTCGCGAGGTTGCTGCGTTTTTTGCTGCGGGGCCTCAGAGCGTGGTGGCTGTGGGCGACGTAGCGCGCACCTCGCTCTAGACTGAGTCTCATGACGGTTTCGGTTGCGGTGAGCGGTGCGACCGGTCGCCTTGGAGAGTTTGTGTGTCGGGTGATCGAGGATCACCCTGACTTCGAGCTGGTGGCTCGCCTGACGAGTGCTTCGGACCCAGGCGACGGTGCAGAAGCCGAGGTGCTCTTTGATGTGACGCATCCCGAGGTGTCACCGGGCATTGTCGAGCGTGCTCTGCGACGTAGTCAACGAGTGGTGGTCGGTACCAGTGGCTGGTCTGCTGAGCGACTCGGGCAGCTGCAAGCGGTGGTTGACGAGTTACCAGGGGCTGCAGTGCTCGTGGTGCCGAACTTCTCACTCGGTTCTGTGCTTGCAACCATGCTCTCGACCCTCGCGGCGAGGTACTTCGACAGCATAGAGATCATCGAGGCGCACCACGCCGGTAAAATTGACTCACCGAGCGGCACGGCAGTACGAACCGCCGAACTCATCACTGCTGCACGAGCGGGGCGCGAACCCGATGCGCCACACGCACACCAGGCAGCTCGGGGGCAGCTTGTGGCTGGTGTTCCGGTGCACAGTCTGCGCATGCAGGGTGTCGTGGCTCGTCAGGAGGTTCGTTTTGGTGGAGATGGTGAAGAACTTACCGTCACACACGTGACCCACTCTCATGATTCGTATCGATCAGGCATTCAGGCGGCGCTTGAAGCTATTCACGATCTCGACGGACTCGTGCTAGGCCTTGAGCACGTGCTGGGGTTAGGCGGAGTAGGCGCCTTTGGTGCGGTGGTTCTTGAGGGTCAAGCGTGACTCCGAGAGCCAGGGCGATGATCGGTGTCGCCATTATGAGCGTGCTGCTGCTGCTCTATTTTGGCTTCGCTGGGGTGCGAGCGTTCGCCTTGCTCGCCTCGGGTACACCTATTGCGATCGCTATGGGTGTGGCGCTGATCGTGTTGCCCCTCATCGGTGCATGGGCGCTTGCGCGAGAAATCTTGTTTGGAGCGAGGTCTACCGCGCTTGTTGACAGGCTTTCCGCAGAGGGGTTGCTGCCCGATGACCTCGGCGAGGCTGGGCCGAGAGGGCGCCCCGATCGGGGGGTAGCTGATGCTGCGTTTGCGAAATATCGCACTGAAACAGAAGCTGATCCCGAAAACTGGCACGTCTGGATGCGACTCGGAATCGTGTATGACGCGTGCGGTGACAGAAGCCGAGCGCGCAAGGCTATTCGTGAGGCAATCGAGCGTGAGCGCCAGAGTCGTGGCGCTCACGGCACACACGTTTAGGGAATTCTCAGTTTCGGGCATACAATTTTGCCCTAGCGTCGACAAATTCTGCCCCATGGCCGAACATCATTTGTCGCGTGAACAAACGAGCACTCGTCAGGCGTCGTGAGGTACCTGAGTCAATGGTGATGCGGGTGTCGTGTCAGAGATAATGGGAGACTCATGAGTAAATACGACTTGAACGCGGCTGAGCCTGCGACACGCACCCTCGACTCGGTGACGGGCATCAGCAAGAAAGGGTTGCCGCAAGGCACCGTTGGGGTGCTTGGCGCCCTGGTTATTGGCATCTCGACTTGCGCGCCGGCATACACGCTGACTGCAGCCGTTGGGCCGGCTGCGAGCGAAGTTGGCTACCAGACTCCAGCGATCTTCCTGGTGGGTTTTTTGCCGATGCTGCTCGTAGCTCTCGGCTACCGCGCGTTGAACACTGCCATGCCCGATTCGGGCACCTCGTTCACCTGGGCGGCTCGTGCATTCGGGCCATGGGTGGGGTGGATGGCAGGCTGGGGCCTGATCGCGGCAACCGTGCTGGTGCTGTCAAACCTCGCTGGTATCGCGGTTGAGTTTCTCTTCCAATCGATCAGCATCGTCACCAATGACCCTGCGATCGCCGACCTGGCTGAGAACCGCATCATCAATATCTTGGTGTGCCTGGGCTTTATGGCTCTTGCAACACTGATCTCGTATCGTGGCATGACCTCGACGAAGGTGTTCCAGTACTTCACCGTTGCCTTCCAGATGGCGGTGCTCGTGTGGTTTATTGCCGCCATGTTTATCGGTGCTGGTAATCCGAGCAACACAGAGGGCAAGATGCCCGAGTTGTCGTGGTTTAACCCGCTCGAAGTTTCTAGCTTTAGCGCCTTTGCTGCGGGCATCGCAGTATCGATCTTCGTGTACTGGGGCTGGGACACCATTCTCACCATGGGTGAAGAGACCAAGCCGTCGAAGGGGCGCATGTCGACTGAGAGCAAAGCCGCAATGATCCTCATCGCGATCCTGGTGCTGCTCTACGTGGGTACCGCCACGGCAACCGTTGCCTATGCTGGCCTGGGCGACGGGCCCACCGGTTTAAATAACCCAGATATCGCTGAGAACGTGTTCGCCGCACTCGCTCACCCCGTGATGGGCCCCGCAGCGATTCTGCTCTCGCTCGCAATTCTGGTAAGCGCAATGGCCTCGATTAACTCGACCGCGATTTCGCCTGCTCGTACACTGCTTGCCATGTCTCACTACGGCGCATTACCGCCAGCGATCAAGAAGATTCACCCGAAGTACAAGTCGCCGTACGTAGCGCTGCTGCTTTCATCGCTCGTCGCTTCGGTGTTTTATGCGGTGATGCGCTTCATCAGCGAAGACGTGCTCTGGGACACCATCACCGCCCTCGGCATGATGGTCTGCTTTTACTATGGCATCACGGCGCTCGCGAGCCCATGGTACTTCCGCAAGTCGGCTCTCAAGGAGGGCTTTGGTTCGATCATGTCGAAGATCGTTCTACCCGGGCTCGGTGGCGTGCTGCTGCTCATCGTCTTCGTGCAGACCACAATCGATAGCATGAACCCTGATTTCGGTTCGGGCAGCAATATCGCGGGTGTCGGCCTTGTGGGTATCATCGGCGTGGCAGTGCTCGGCATCGGTGTAGTGCTCATGTTGCTGCAGGCTAAGGTAGCGCCTGACTTCTTCAGGGGTAAGGTTCTCGCGAAGGCTGACGCAACCGAAGATACCTCAATGCTTGAAGTATTCGATGATGGGCTAAGTGGCTAGGCGGCTAAGTGGCTAAGTGGCTAAGTGGCTAGGCGGCTAAGTGGCTAAGCATCGCTTCTCGCTCAGCCCAGCGGCTCAGGGTCTTTTCAAAGTCGTGCTGACCGTTGCGTGAGGCTCGCTGAATACAAGGAACTCCTGCAGTCCAGTGATGAATCCACATCATCCGACTGCAGGAGTTTCGCATGCCATCACTGCATTTCGTGCGAGATATGCAATATGTGCGAGATTCTGGCTGAAATTCTCGTACGCAATGCATATCTCGTACGCAGTGCAGGCCACACGGGCCGTAGCCTCTCGGCGCTGGCACCGACGCGACCAGTGTCTTGCGATGAGTGACCCCGATAGTCCATGCAGCCTCATCAGGCTCATAAGAAGGCCGGGGCTCAGGGCGAAGCATCGCTTCGCTAGACTGGAACGCATGAGTGCAGCGCCGATTTCGACTCCGTACGAAGATCTGTTGCGGGCGGTGTTCGAGCGCGGCACGCCAAAGGGCGATCGTACTGGCACCGGTACGCGCAGCCTGTTCGGCAAACAGATTCGCTATGATCTCGCACACTCGTTTCCGTTGATCACCACGAAGCGAGTGCACTTCAAGTCGGTCGCATACGAGCTGCTTTGGTTCTTGCGGGGCGAGGCAAACACGAAGTATCTCACTGACAACGGTGTGACAATTTGGAACGAATGGGCCGACGAGTCTGGTGATCTTGGCCCCGTGTACGGTGTGCAGTGGCGTTCATGGCCAACCCCTGACGGCGGTCACATCGACCAAATTACCCAGGTCATCGAGCAGCTGAAGCAGAACCCAGACTCGCGGCGCCACCTGGTGAGCGCCTGGAATGTCGCCGCACTCGACGAGATGGCACTCATGCCCTGCCACGCGTTTTTTCAGTTCTATGTCGCCGACGGAAAACTCAGCTGCCAGCTCTACCAGCGCTCTGCCGACATGTTTCTCGGTGTGCCCTTCAACATTGCGAGCTACGCCTTGCTCACCCTGATGGTGGCCCAGCAGACCGGGCTCGAGCCTGGCGAGTTCATCTGGACCGGTGGCGATTGCCACATCTACGACAACCACATTGAGCAGGTAGAGAAGCAGCTCGCGCGCGATCCCTTCCCATACCCAACAATCAAGATCACGAAGCGCGATAGCATTTTCGATTACGAGTTCGAAGACTTTGAGGTCGTTGGCTATCAGCACCACCCGGGCATCAAGGCGCCCGTGGCCGTGTAAGGGCTTTGCTGATGCAACTGGAGCGCAACACCGCGCTGCAAGAGATGCTGCTCGGTGCATTGCCAGATGGCGTGGTCGTCACGAACGCAGACTCGCTTGAGGCGTACCGTTTTGATCGCGCAGAAGATCCGCGTGCCGCACTGCCAATTGCTGTTGTGCGAGCTGGTACCACCGAACACGTGCAGATCGCTGTGCAAATCGCTGCGAAAGCTGGCGTGCCGATTGTGCCACGGGGTGCAGGCACCGGCCTGTCTGCTGGGGCGAGCTCAGCTGATCCTGCAATTGTGATTTCGCTTGAGCGCATGCGAGAAATTGCAAT
>JAPXTT010000102.1:0-5012 GCA_033812395.1 Leucobacter sp.
AGTGGCCAGATGTGCCCCGCATCGCCCTCACTGCCACGGCAACCCCTGAAACGCACCGCGAGATTACCGAGCGGCTGCACCTCGGGCGTGCCAAGCATTTCGTGTCAAGTTTTGACAGGCCGAACATACGATACCGTATCGAGGCGAAGCAACAGGTGAGACAGCAACTCACCACTTTCATCAAAGACCAGCACTCTGGTGAAGCAGGAATTGTCTATGCGCTGAGTCGGCGCAAGGTCGAGCAGACCGTTGGCTGGTTGCGCGACGCTGGGGTCGATGCCGTTGCTTATCATGCGGGTCTGCCACCGTCTGCACGCCTTGAAGCACAAACACGGTTTCTACGTGAAGATGGCGTCGTGGTCGTGGCAACCATCGCATTCGGCATGGGCATCGACAAGCCAGATGTGCGCTTTGTTGCGCATATCGATCTGCCCAAATCGGTCGAGGGTTACTACCAAGAAACGGGTCGAGGCGGTCGCGATGGTGAGCCGGCCGAAGCCTGGATGGCATACGGTCTCGCCGATGTGGTGCAGCAGCGGCAGCTGATAGAGGCTGGCGACGGCGATGCGCAGGCCAAACGAAACCAGCTAGTGCACCTTGGTCATATGCTCGAGCTCAGTGAGACGGTCGAGTGCCGCAGACAATACCTGCTGCGCTACTTTGGGCAAGATCTTGCAGATCCCTGCGGCAACTGCGATGTTTGCCTGAACCCGCCGAAGCTCTGGGATGCAACAGTGCCTGCACAGAAGTTGCTTTCGACGGTGTTACGCACCTATAAGGAGCGTCGCGGCCGCACATTCGCGGCCGGCCAACACATTGACGTGTTGCGGGGCGTGACCTCTGAACGTGCCACGCAGCTGTCGCTCGATGAGCTCTCGACCTGGGGCATCGGTGCCGATCTGTCGGTTGCCCAGTGGCGTGGCGTGGTGCGACACCTGCTCGCGACCGGTGTGCTCGAGAGCCAGGGGGAGTGGGGCGTGCTCGCCCCGACCGAACTTGCGAAGCCAGTGCTGCGGGGTGAGCAACAGGTATTTATGCGTGAAGAGGTGGTGGCTCGGGCGGCTGGGCGATCCTCTTCAGCGAAGAGAAACGCAATCGCAGATCTCTCAACTGAGCAACAAGAAATCTTTGAGCGATTGCGTCTGTGGCGGCTTGAAGAGGCGCGCGAACAGGGTGTGCCACCCTACGTCGTGTTCGGTGACGCGACGCTGCGAGCGCTGTCGACGCATCTGCCGCAGTCAGACGAAGCTCTGCTTGAGATCTCTGGCATCGGGCAGGCGAAGCTCGAGCGCTATGGTGCTGCGGTGCTCGCGGTGCTCGCCGAGTAGGGCGTGCAGGCCTGACTGGTGTGCAGGCCGGTTCACAAACTGACTCTGCCGTGACTGCTGGTAGTCGCCGCGCTCGCCCCGGCCGCCGCGGTCGCCCCGGTCGCCCCGGTCGCCCCGGTGCGTGGGTGCGTGTTCGTCTCGCCGGATGAAGCACGTAACAACACACGGTCTCGTCAGAATCGTGTGCTTTCTCGTGCGCGATCCGTGCTCACGAACGCCGACCATGCGAGCTGGGTCAGCAATCCCAGCGAGGTTGACTTGTCGTCCACAACCCGGCAAATCGTATGCGCCGACCAATAACTGTGCATAACTGCATTCTGCAGCTTCGGCACAGCGAAAATAGCCGTATGACACTGATACAAGACGTTCGGCGGCTCGGCGGATTCGCGCTCACTACAGACCTGCGTGAACTCGGCCACTCGGCACGCTCAATCGGCTTGGCGGTGAGCCGAAGCGACCTCCTGCGGCCGAGACTCGGGTGGGTGGTGCTGCCCACGCTCGATCCTCAGCTGCACTTCGCGGTGAAGCACGGTGTGCTGCTCACCTGTGTCACGCAGGCTCGTCGACAGGGCATCTGGGTCTCTGACGAGCCAGACGTGCCGCACGTAGCGGCTCGCAATACCGGGCGGCACATCGCCGCACCCGCGCGGGTGCACTGGGCGCAACCGGTCGTGCCGAGGTCGCCGACCGCGCTCGAAGATGAGATACCCAACATGCTCTGCCATATCGCCGAGTGCTTGCCGTTTGAGCACGCACTTGCAAGCTGGGAGTCAGCGGTGCGTCAGGGCAAGACCGACCTCGAGCTGCTCGGCGCGCTGCGCCTGCCATCGCGCTCGCGGTTGGTGCTGCAACACTGCACGCCTTTCGCCGATTCAGGGCTCGAGACGCTCTTTCGCACTCGGCTTAGGTGGTTGCGTCTGCCGATTCGGGCGCAGATCTCGATACACGGGCATCGTGTCGACTATCTCATTGGGGATCGCCTTATCGTGCAGATCGACGGCAAGCAGCACGCGGGCGCACAGAAAGCGGCCGACAACAGTCACGACGCAGAACTGCAGGCCCGCGGTTATCACATCATTCGAGTCACCTATGCGCAGGTGATGCACGATTGGCCAAGGGTGCAGCACGAAATTCAGCTTGCGATTGCGGCTGGCCTGCATTTGCGACGCATGGATCAGCGCAGCCGCCGAGCAAGCTAAACGGGTGCAGGCGACTGCCTGTAATTGCCTTCCTTGACCCCTGCTGCACCCTGGGCCTGCACTCCCAAGCTGTCACTCCGTGGGTGTTCGTCTCGCCGGACGGCGCACAAGAAAGCACACGAATTCGAACGATTCGTGGGTGTTCGTCTCTCCGTCCGTCCTCCCGTGCAGGCGGTATAGGCACCAAAACCCCGCCCGGGTTAAACCTCAGACTCTGCGAGGTACCTCAGATAAATTTGCCCGCGAAACATGACCGGTGACTCGTTTGGAAATGCCCGCGAAATCTACCCTAACCTGCGCGCTGTGATCGTGTGGGCCTGACGGGTTTAGCGTGTTCCGGTACGCGGTCAGTTCAGCAGCCTTCTCAGCACTGAGGACACCTGTCTTGCAGAGCCGAATGAACGGGGTCTCGGGAGCGTCGTAGACGCGTTTACGGCGGCCTTTCTTGTCGGCGGCCCACCCGATCACGTCGTAGTTGATGAACTCGCTCCCGTTATCAAAATCCACCCCGGTGACTTCGAACGGCACCTCGCTGATGAACCGGTCGAGGTCGTCACGAATATGCAGGTGCGAGTTGTTGCGAATCGATCGCGTGTAGGTCCACCCGGTGTGCATGTCGGTCATATCGAGAGTGCGACAGAACTCGCCCTTTAACACGGGGCCGCAGTGTGCGACGGTGTCTCCCTCGAAGAACCCGGGCACATTCTCGATCTCGTCGCCGGCTTTCCTGACCGTGATCGAGTTGCGCAGCAGCGGCCCTGGCGTAGTCGTCGTGATGCCCCGCAGCGGGTCCTTCGCGCGCGTGGGGGCGAGGTAGCGGTCGATCGTCGCCGGCGACATCGCAAGCAACTCGTTCGCGACCTGGTCACTGTACCTGCCGCGGCCAGGGACCAGCTCGCCGTGCGCTTCGAGCAGGATGAGGTTGAGTTCCATTGACGCAGCCAAGTATTTTCCGCTGATCCCGCCCGCGAATGCCCACGCCTGCTGCAGGATCTTTAACGCGTCGTGTGAGTACTTCAGTGGGCGTGGCTTGCGTTTTTTCATGCCGACCCTGCGTGGTTTCAACGCGGCCTTCAATTGTCGTCGCGCGTTGTCTCTCGACCAGCCAGTGATCGAGCACACCTCGTTGAGGAGTTTGCTCTTGGCGTTCTTGGTCGCGGCTTGGTATTGCTTCGCGAACTTCCTGGTGATCTCGTGTCTGGCACGCATCGATAACCCGCTTCCCATGAAACTGATGATTTCGTTTCGCGGGCATTTTTAGCTGAGGCACCGAAACCGTTTCGCGGGCAAATTAGGTGAGGTTCGTCGCTCTGTTGCGTGATGTGACGAACGGCGCGTATAGTTGTTAATTGGTGTGTTCCACCGTCGTTTGCCGTGCTCGGTGAACGCGAGGCAGCCACCAACGGGTCAACTCGCAATATGGCGAACTACCCCCACGGCATACCTGCACCCGTCGAGCAGCCGCGAGGCAACGCGACAGCAGGTCAGTGACCACGTGAGTGGTTGCACATGCTCACACAATGAAGCATTCCTGTCACCGTGCAGGAGTAACAAGGAGAATCAGTGCCTACTATTCAGCAGCTGGTTCGCAAGGGGCGTACGCCGAAGGTCTCAAAGACCAAGGCTCCCGCTCTGAAAGCGAACCCACAGCAGCGCGGCGTGTGCACCCGTGTGTACACGACTACCCCGAAGAAGCCAAACTCGGCGATGCGCAAGGTCGCTCGTGTGAAGCTTTCGAACGGAACCGAGGTCACCGCGTACATCCCGGGCGAGGGCCACAACCTGCAGGAGCACTCGATGGTGCTCGTGCGCGGCGGCCGCGTCAAGGATCTTCCCGGTGTTCGTTACAAGATCGTGCGCGGCGCACTCGACACGCAGGCGGTCAAAGACCGTCAGCAGGCTCGTAGCCGCTACGGTGCAAAGAAGGTGAAGTAATGCCTCGTAAAGGACCTGCTCCCAAGCGCCCCGTAGTAGCCGATCCGGTATACGGTGCTCCCATCGTCAGCCAACTCGTCAACAAGATCCTGCTTGACGGCAAAAAGGGCCTCGCAGAGCGCATCGTTTACGGTGCACTCGAGGTCGTTGCCGAGAAGTCGGGTCAAGACGCAGTGACCGTGCTCAAGAAGGCGCTCGACAACGTGCGCCCCACTCTTGAGGTTCGTTCACGTCGTGTCGGTGGCAGCACCTACCAGGTGCCCGTCGAGGTCAAGCCTCACCGTGCGAACACTCTGGCGCTTCGCTGGCTCACCAGCTACGCCAAGAATCGCCGCGAGAACACCATGACTGAGCGCCTCACCAACGAGATTCTCGATGCTTCGAACGGCCTCGGTGCCGCTGTGAAGCGTCGCGAAGACACTCACAAGATGGCAGAGTCGAACCGCGCGTTCGCTCACTACCGCTGGTAAACACCACCAAGCGAGTAGTCGCCATTTGAGTTTGCGACGAGGATCGCCTGGCGTGATCCTCGTCGCAAACTGCGGGCAAC
>JAPXTT010000103.1:0-5002 GCA_033812395.1 Leucobacter sp.
GCACGTCACCGCTGAGCCCGCCGCGCACCCAGATCTCAGTATCTGCCGGCCACGTTGCTGCCGCGTCGGTCGAGTCGATGGCAGTACCGGTGAGTCGGTATACGCCATATGGCAGCACCGCCGCAGCAGCTCCCGCATCGAACGCGCCAGAGACGAGCCGAGCGTCAGCGTGATCGCCCAACCATTTGCCGCTCTCGAGCGCTTCGCTCTCAACGCCTGGGTCGAGCACTGCGACTTCACCATCGACCCATGGTAGAAGCGTAAGCAGAGGTGTGAGTGGCGTCTCATCGACTGACAGTGATGGTGCTGCCACAAGTTTCAGTTCGGCCCCGTTGGCGACGCCTTGGTAACCAAGCACGGCGAGCACCTGCTCGGTCATCTCGGCAAGCGGGTACAGGGTGGCAGCGTCGAAGATCAGCTGCTCGCCGGCGATGCGATCCCGCGCGTACTCATTATCACCATCGATCTGCAGCTGTCGCCAGCCGCTCGCAACCAATAGGGCCGCACGAAGCGTCACGAGCGGCCATACGGCGCGAGCCTCGGCTGCAGTAAGCGGGGCGTCTGCGTGAAATGCGCGAACGGTGCGCAGCGTGGTGAGCGGGCGCTCTGGCTGATGGTGCAGCAGCGAGCTCAGCGTCACGGCGAGCTCAGCTACACGCCAACCATAGCTGAGATCACCGAGATCGAGCACCGTGTGAGGGTGCAGCCTGGTGTCATCGCCGCGTGCGCCCATCACGTTGTCGTCGGTGAGGTCGCCGTGAATAGCCTGCACTGGCAAGTCACCAGCCACAAGCGCAAGGGCATCGTTTGCCGCCTCGGCAGTTTCAAGCACGCGGGATCGAAGCTCAATGTCTTCGATCGAGGCTGCGAGGCGCAGCGTCTCTCGGTGCGCCACGCGCATGTCCCACACACTCGGCACTTCGAGCCCTGGGTGGGTCAAATCAGCAAGCGCGTTCACCGATGCGGCCGCGAGCGCACCGAACTCTGCGAGCACGACAGGGGCGAAGTACCCACAGTCGAGCATCGGCTCACCCGCAGCGAACTCGCTGCGTCTCGCCGCGAAACCGCCCCAACGCTGAGTGAGCTCACCATCGAGGCCCGGCAACATGCTCGCGACATTCACCCCGGCGGCACGGTACGAGTCGAGCGCGGCGTGCTGCGCGTCGCGCGCTTCATCACTGAACGCAGGGTTGTCAATGCGCAGCACGCTCTTCGTGCCGTCTGGCTCAGCGAGCAGAAAGTTTCGATCTTGGTTGCTGCCGAGTTCGCTCGCAACGACCTCGATGCCGTAGTGTTCGAATGCGATACGTGCGGCATCAGCCTCGGTCACCTCGGGGCGAATGAGCCCACCGGCTTCGTTCATGACAGCCTCCTCAGCAGCTCTGTTGAAAGTGCGGTGAATGCACGGCGGCGATGAGACACCGCGTCTTTCTCTTCTGCCGTCAGCTGGGCGGCAGAACGCGTCTCACCCTCGGGCAAGAAAATCGGGTCGTAGCCGAAGCCGCCCTCGCCCGCAGGCGCATGCAACACAGAACCGCGCCAGGCTCCAAGAACCGCAACCTCCTGAGTCGCTGACGCAGTGGCTCCTTCGTCAGGCTCAGTGTGCGGGGGCAGCGCTAGCGCCGCGGCGCACATAAACACCGCCCCGCGATGCTCGTCGGCGATGTCTGAAAGCTGCCACAACAGCAAGTCGACATTGCCCGTGTCGCTGCGGGCCGGCCCGCCCCAGCGAGCCGAAAAGATGCCGGGGCACCCACCGAGCACATCGACAGAAATGCCCGAGTCGTCTGCGATCGCCGGCAAGCCGGTGTGCTTCGCGGCGGCGCGCGCCTTCAGTAGGGCGTTCTCTTCGAACGTCACACCGTTCTCGACAGGCTCGGGCCCATCGTAGCCAATCAGCTCGATGCCCGGTACGAGAGGTGCGAGAATTCGGCGCAGCTCTTCAAGCTTGTGGGCATTGTGAGAGGCAAGAACTACCTGGATCATCACACACCTCAGCCCTGCAGCACGGCTGGCTCGAGGGCAGCCAACTGCAGCTCACGCAGTTCACTGGTAGAAGCGATTGCGAGATCGAGCAGGCTATTCAGCTCATCACGCGAAAAAGGTGCACCCTCGGCCGTGCCCTGTACCTCGACGAAACCGCCACTACCGGTCATCACCACGTTCATGTCGGTCTCGGCCTTCGAGTCTTCGACGTAGGCGAGGTCGCTCATGGCAACTCCCCCAACGATGCCAACAGACACCGCTGCGACGCTGTCGGTGAGCGGTTTTGCCTTCTTCGCCACGTGCCCCTGCGCACGCGCCCACTCGATCGCCTCGGCAAGCGCCACATACGCCCCTGTGATCGATGCAGTGCGGGTGCCACCGTCTGCCTGCAACACGTCGCAGTCGATCACGATGGTGTTCTCGCCGAGCGCTTTCATGTCGACGACGGCGCGCAGACTGCGGCCGATGAGGCGCGAGATCTCGTGCGTGCGCCCACCGATCTTGCCCTTCACTGACTCGCGAGCCATACGCTCGTTCGTTGAACGCGGCAGCATCGAGTACTCCGCAGTGACCCAGCCCTTGCCCTGGCCACGCAGCCACGGCGGAACACCGGGGGTAAACGAGGCGGTGCAGAGCACCTTGGTCGCACCGAAGCTGATGAGCGCGCTGCCCTCAGCCTGCGCGCTCCAACCGCGTTCGATCGTCACCTCTCGCATCTGCTGTGGCGTGCGGCCATCTACCCGTTGCTGGTTGCTCATACTCGTTCTCCTTAAAAATTCTTCAACTTCGGCAGCCGAATTACCCCGGTCTGCAAGTGGTCTACCGCGTCTATTCCAATGCCAAGCATTCGCCTAGCAAGATCTACAAAAGCAGCGGTGTCTTGACCGGTGGCCTCGTAGCGCACAAGCGGCTCACCCGCAGCTGGGTCACGAAGTAGCCCCCGATCGGTGAGCACACGATATACCTCACCCGCAGTCTCAACATCGCTCGAAACAAGCGCAACCTGACGCCCCACTACCTGGCTGATCGCACCGCGCAAGAAGGGGTAGTGCGTGCAGCCGAGCACGAGCGTATCAATGCCCTGCTCGACCAGCGGCGCAAGATATTGCTGCGCCACCCCGAGCACCTCAGGGCCACTGGTCTGACCGGCCTCAACGAGTTCGACAAAGCGTGGGCAGGCTTGTGAGCTCAGTGAAATGTCTGGGCGCATGCTAAAGAGGTCGTCATACACTCGAGACTGAATGGTGCCCTGGGTGCCGATCAGGCCGACACGTAGGTTACGGGTGATCGAGATCGCGCTGCGCACGGTTGGGCCGATTACCTCAACCACTGGTACATCGTAACGCTCGTGGGCATCGCGAAGCATCGCAGCGCTCGCAGTATTACAAGCGATGACCAGCATCTTTACGCCCTGCTCAACGAGACCATCAAGAATCTCGAGCGAGTAGCGTCTCACCTCTGCGATCGGCCTGGGCCCGTATGGCGTATGAGCCGTATCGCCAACGTAGATCATTGACTCATTTGGCAACATGTCTCGTATTGCACGGGCAACAGTGAGACCACCAACACCCGAGTCAAAGACACCGATCGGCCGGTCATTCATGTGCTGCTCACTCACCCGATTAGCCTACCGCGCGGGCTAGCCTCACGCTCGTCTCTGCAAGCTGCACAAGCTCAACAAACGGTCGCGTTATTTGATCCAGCTTGCCCGATGCAGCTCGCTGAGCCCGTGCTCCGCAATGGCTGAGTAGTGCGCCTTCGCCCCGTACCCCTTGTTCGATGCCCATGCATAGTGTGGCTCGGCTTCGTGAGCATCACGCATCACGCGATCGCGATCAACCTTCGCCCGCACCGAGGCCGCGGCAACGGTCGCGACGGCACGGTCGCCGCCAACCATGGTGCGCACGTTCAAGGGTGACCGCAGCACGGGTGACAACCAGTCATGTTTTCCGTCAACGAGGATCACGGCCCGCGCCACCGGTACACCTGCCTCGTGCAGGCGAAGCAACCCCCGACGGCCAGCCTCGCCGAGCGCCCAGGTGATCCCGCGAGCATCAATCTCGGCCGGACTGACATAGCCCACCTCGCCTTGCCCCCACGCAGCAACAAGCGGGGCCAACAACTCACGCTTCTTCTCGCTGAGCAACTTCGAGTCTCGAAGGCCAGCAGGAAACGGCGGTATCGGCCCCGGCGTGTCTGGGGCAAACGTCACGTGCACTCCAACCGCTACGGGGCCAGCAATTGCGCCCCGCCCGACCTCGTCAACACCGACCACAAGCTCGTAGCCTTCTGCAAAGCAGGCCTCTTCAAAGGTGAGCGTGGGGTCTTTCGAATCGCCCACATTACTCGCCATCTGTGGCCTGCTGCTCGCTTTCAGCCGCGACCCCGCCCGCGGCTTCTGCAACCCCTGTGAACGTGCTCGGATAGTTGTCGAGCCAGGTGAAGCGCGAGAACGGCCAGTTCAGCACAAAAGCGCGACCGACAATCTCGTTCTCAGAGACAAAACCTCGCCCCGGCTCGTCTTGATGGTAACGCGAGTCCATGCTCGAATACCGGTTGTCGCCCATCACCCAGACCGAACCCTCAGGCACAGTCACGTCGAAGTCAATCTCTGAGACTCTGCTGGTTGATTCTGGAACAACCGCATATGGCTCGTTCAGTGGCACACCGTTCACCGTAACCCTGCCGTTCGCATCACAACAGGCCACCCGGTCACCACCAATACCGATGACCCGCTTCACCACGTAGTCGGTGCTCGTGTCGGCGGCGAGGCCCAACACCTGCAGAATTTTCTCAACGGGCGTGGGCGAGGGCACCTGCGCGCTTGGCGGAAGGCTGAGCCACCCGCCAGGGTCACGAAACACGACGACGTCGCCACGCTGCACATCAATCATGTCTGGCACGAGCTGGTTCACCAGAATGCGGTCGTTCACCTCAAGCGTGTGCTCCATCGAACCCGAGGGTATATAGAAGCTTCGTACCAGAAAAGTCTTCAAGAAGAACGACACCGTGAACG
>JAPXTT010000104.1:0-4991 GCA_033812395.1 Leucobacter sp.
GCCTCGTCGCGGGCCGGAGCGGACGAACCCATGGCCAGGGTGCGTCTGCCTAGCAGAAGCTACTTCGAGTTGCCGCGGCGCGCCCGCAACACCTGCAGGCGCTCTTCAAGTAGCTCTTCAAGTTCTTCGCGGCTACGCCGCTCGAGCAACATGTCCCAGTGGGTGCGCTGGTTTTGCTCTTTTTCTTCAAACTCAGCACGCGCAGCTTCACCGGCCGCGTCATCAAGAAATCCGAGTTCGCCGCTGCGCGGGTCGAACCACTCGGGCGGCACCTCTGCCTCAGAATCAAACATCACTGCAAACCGGTTGCCACGATCAGTGAGGTATTCGACACGCTTTCGCGGGGCGAACTCTATTCCGTGTTCACCCTGCAGGCTAGTTGCTCCGATGCGCGCTCCGCGCAGTGTTCGCTCGGCCATGTCAACCTCCATGTCTCGCGTGCCTCGGCTGTCGGCATCCGACAAAACGGCTACTGCTTCACTGCAGCGTATCGCTCCGCGCCCATCGAGAACAGCCTTTGTGCCCGGATCGTCATATTTCGACCGCTACTCTTGAATACATCGCTTCTGTGACCGATGCAGAAGTGGCCACGCAACGCTTCACAAGGAGACATCTTGACTCAGCCGATCGCAGCAGGCAGCCTCGCAGGTAAGCGTGCACTCGTCACCGGTTCGTCGCGCGGTATCGGCGCCGACACGGTCAGCTATTTCGCACACGCGGGTGCAGACGTTGTGGTGAACTTTCGCAACAAAGCTCCACGCGCCGAGAAGCTCGCGACTCAGTTGCGCGAACTCGGTGTACGCGCGCTCGTGCAGGGAGCAGACCTCACCGACCCCACGTCACTCGCTGCGATGTTCGCCGAGGTGCAGCGTGAGTTCGGCGGCCTCGACATTCTCGTGCTCAATGCCTCGGGCGGCATGGAGAGCGGCATGGCAGAAGACTACGCGCTCAAGCTCAACCGTGACGCTCAGCTCGCGGTGCTTGACGCCGCGCTACCGCTGCTTGGCGAGGGGTCGCGCGTGGTGTTCGTCACGAGCCACCAGGCGCACTTCATTCGCACCACACCGACGATGCCCGACTACGAACCGGTCGCACTCTCGAAGCGTGCCGGAGAAGACGCGCTGCGCGAGCGCATTCCTGCACTCGCAGAGCGCGGCATCGAGTTTGTGGTCGTGTCAGGCGACATGATCGAGGGCACCGTCACCGCGACCCTGCTCGAGCGGGCAAACCCTGGCGCGATCGAAGAGCGCCGTGAGTCAGCAGGCAAGCTCTACAACGTGTCGGAGTTTGCGGCCGAGGTCGCACTCGCAGCGGTTGAGCCAGTTCCGGCAGACCACACGCGCCTGATCGGTGACACCTCAAGCTTCAACGGCTGAGCGCGAGTGAACGAAGCGCTGCTCGACCAGCTTCGACACGACCTCGATGCCGCAGATTACCGAGCGGGTGCCGTGCGCACGCTGCTTGGCGCCGAGGCAGAGGCGGCCCGCTTGCGCGGGGTGCTGCTGCCCGGCAAGCGAATGCTCGCTCAGGTCGGCAACGAGTCGTTGGCGACCCTCGCGACCCTGTTTCTGCTGGGCAGCGAGGTGTCGAGCGGTGCGCTTGAGGTCGCCCTGCCGCAGCTCGGAGTTGCGGGTGCCCGTGAGTTGGGCCTGGTCGCCTCGACGGCTTCGGGGTTCGTCGCTGCGCGCTCACTGAACCCGGTAGAACTGCCCGACCCGCTCGGACAGAGCGCGGCGAGCGGCACCGGCGCGAGCCTGCAGTGGTGGATTCTCTCGGACCTCGACGACCAGTTGCGCACCGGCCCCGCCCGCCCCGATCATGTGATGGGTGTCGGCGGCGCGACCAGATCGTTGCTCGCACAGCTCCCGCTTGGGCCGAGTACGACGCTGCTTGGCGGCTCTGTGCTCGACCTCGGCACTGGCTGCGGTGTGGTCGCGCTCATGCTCGCGCGCGCACTTGGCCACCTAGATGTGCACCGCGTCGTCGCAACCGATATCTCTGAGCGAGCACTGAGTTTTGCGCGCGCGAACGCACAGTTGAACGGTCTACACGGGGCGATCGAGTTTCGTCAGGGCGACCTGTTTGCGCCGGTTGCGGGGGAGCGCTTCGATCTCATCGCCTCGAACCCGCCCTTCGTCATCACGCCGAGGGTGCCCGGAGACGACCGTGCACGTTACGAGTACCGGGACGCGGGGCTTGTCGGCGATGCACTCGCCGAGCGCGTCGTGCGCGAGGCACCGAACTACCTGGCTGAGGGCGGTTCGCTCATCTGCCTCGCAAACTGGGAGAGCCCCTGGGGGCAGAGCGGTCTTGACCGAGTCAAGACATGGGTTCAGCGCGCGGCTGAAGCATCTGGCCCGCTTGCTGCCTGGATCATCGAGCGCGATCGTCTCGACCCAGTTCGCTACGCAGAGACCTGGGCGCGCGACGGCGGGGCGAGACCCGGCGACGCCGAGTTCGATGAGCTCATGCAGGCGTGGCTCGACGACTTTTCTGCGCGCCGCATCGTCGCGATCGGGCTCGGATCTATCCGCGTGCACAGGCTCAGCGCCAGCGTGCAGACAGTTCACGAGACTGACGAGCTGATTCGCGCAGAGCACATCTCCGATCCTTTCTTCGGTGATTTTCCGGGCTCCGAGCTCACAAGCGTGTTTAGGCAGGCTCTGCGGGTCGCCGAGATGAGCGACGAGCAGATGCTTGAGCTGCGGTGGTGGCGCGCAGCATCGCTCAGTGAGATGCGCGAGCACCGCCCGGGCGAAGACGCGCCGCACAGCATTATGCTGCAGATCGAACGCCCCGTCGCTCGCATCGTGCAGGCCGACACGCTGCTTGCCGCCGCGGTCGGGGCATGTGACGGCGAGCTCACACTCAGACAGATTGCCGATGCGCTCGCCCAGATTCTCGAGGTTGATGCAGAGGCCTGCGCCGAGGCGCTCACCGCGGGAGTGCGTGAGCTCGTGTGGTTCGGCATGCTTGCCCCCGCCTGGCGATAGAATTGAGCTCTATGCTTCGCACAATCGACCTCCGTGGTCAGACACTTTCCCGCGCCGACCTTCTAAACCTGGTTCCACGCGCCGCCATCGACACAGCCGCAGCGACCCTGCAGGTGCTCCCACTCGTCGAGGCGGTGAGAGATCGTGGCGAAGAGGCTCTGCGCGAGCAGGCCCGCGACTTCGATCGCGTGCAAGACCATGCGCTGCGAGTACCTGCCGAAGAGATTGCGGCGTCACTCGCGAGCTGCCCGCCTGATTTGCGCGCGGCTCTTGAAACGCTCATAGCTCGCCTGCGCGAGGCGTCTGCTGCGCAGGTGCCCGCAGAGCGGGTGACTAGGTTTGGTGACGGTGCGATGATCACCCAACGTTGGCATCCGGTGTCGCGTGTGGGTCTCTATGCACCTGGGGGCAAAGCTGCTTACCCGTCATCGGTGCTCATGAACGCAGTGTCAGCGCAGGCCGCAGGTGTGAAGGGTCTCGCGCTCGCCTCGCCAGCTCAGCTCGACAACCGGGGTCGCCCGCACGAGTCAGTGCTGTGGGCTGCTGCGCTTGTTGGAGTAGATGAGGTGTATGCCGTCGGAGGGGCCGGCGCGATCGCCGCCTTCGCATACGGCGTGCCATCGATCGGCCTCGAACCCGTAGACGTGGTGACGGGTCCGGGCAACGTGTACGTTGCGGCCGCGAAGCGCGCAGTCACCGGGCTTGTTGGCATCGATAGTGAGGCCGGCACGACAGAGATTCTCGTCATCGCTGATGCGAGCGCAGATCCTGAATTCGTCGCGGCCGACCTGCTCAGCCAGGCCGAGCACGACGAGGCAGCAGCCTCGGTACTCGTGACGGACTCTGTTGCGCTCGGGGAGCGTGTACGTGAAGCCCTCGAGCGTCGCACTACGGCCACGAGGCACGCGGCGCGCGCGCTTGAGGCGCTGAGTGGCCCACAGTCTGCCGTGATCCTCGTAGATAGTCTTGAAGATGCTGCGAAGGTGAGCAATGCGTACGGGCCGGAGCACCTCGAACTCCAAACCGCAACGAATGATCGGGTACTTGCGCTCATCAACGATGCCGGTGCCATCTTTGTCGGCGGGTACTCGCCGGTGAGCCTCGGTGACTATCTCGCGGGTTCGAACCACGTGTTGCCAACCGGCGGCACCGCACGTTTCGCAGCAGGGCTCGGCGCACACACTTTCTTGCGCCCGCAGCAAATCATTTCATACGACCGCGCAGCCCTCGCTGAAGTGCATGCACCGCTGCTTTCGATCTCGGCTGCTGAGGGATTGCCAGCACACGGTGAGGCTGTAAGCGCCCGCTTTGAAGAGGGAAGATAACCACGTGCACTGCCCATTCTGCCGACACTCAGATAGTCGAGTTATTGACTCACGTACCAGCGATGACGGCCTTTCCATTCGCCGACGACGCCAGTGCCCCGAGTGCGGCCGTCGGTTCAGCACCACTGAGACTGCTAGCCTCACCGTCATCAAACGCTCAGGCGTGGTAGAGCCTTTCAGTAGAGAAAAGGTCATGAGTGGCGTGAGAAAGGCATGTCAGGGACGCCCCGTCACCGAAAACGATCTCGCCATTCTCGCGCAACAGGTAGAGGAGTCGGTGCGATCGACCGGTCAAGCACAACTTGACGCGAACGATATCGGCCTCTCGGTGCTACCTCACCTACGTGATCTTGACGAGATCGCGTATCTCCGTTTCGCGAGCGTGTACCAGGCATTCGAATCACTCGAAGATTTCGAGGCTGCTATTGCAGGGCTCAGATTACACCCGAGTACTGGGCAGATGGGTGTCGTCTCTGGTGCAACAACGTCCAAAGAAACGGAGTAGTCATGCGCTTCTACCCACTTCTGTTCAACACGGTGTTTCGCCGGATGGATCCTGAGCGAGCGCACCACCTCGCGTTTCCAGTGATTCAGGCCGCTGGCGTGTTCGCACCACTGTTTCGTAAGCTATGCGCGCCCCACCCAAGCCTGCACGTGCGTGCGCTCGGCCTTG
>JAPXTT010000105.1:0-4948 GCA_033812395.1 Leucobacter sp.
AATCCCGGGGGTTGTTTGTCTGTGTGTGAGTTGATTTGTGAACCCCTTGAGAATCACCAAGGTGTTCACCAACTACGCCTGGGCTCAGTGTTACTCGTTGCCGATAGCGCCGTCTGCTGCGTCACGAGCACTCTCGACCTGATCGGCGAACTTGCCGCCGGTGAGCTTGTTTGCGAGGTCTGCTGCGCCGTCGAGCAGTTTGTCGCTGATGCCCTCGGCCTGCTCGCTCTTCAGTACCTCTGACACCTTATCGGCGTTCTCTTTTGCAAAATCGCCAGCCTGCTTTGCGAGGTCTTCAATTCCCATGATGCATTCCTTTGTGTTGAGGGAGAGCCGCGAGCGGCTGTGTGCAAAGCACACGTTGTAATTATCTACCGTCACGCCAGCATCACGTCAACGATTCTTGATGACTAGTCCCAGCGTCACGGCAGGTCAGTGAGATGTGCAGCGCTGTACGAGACTATGCTCGAAGAGTGAACCTGCCGAAAATCACAGACCGAAACGTAGGCGCACAACACGTGCGCGGTGGCCGTGCACAGCTGACGCAGCGTGCCGCGGTGCTGTTTCTCTTCGATGCACTCGCCTGGGCAATAGGTATCATCGCGGCTCTTACCCTTCGTTATGATTTCGTGCTGCTGAATATTCACTGGGGTTGGGCGCTAGTACTCATTGCGGTCACTGTGGTGCTGCAACTGTTCGCAGGCTGGGTCTTCTGGCTATATCGTGGTCGTTACGAAGTCGGCGGTTTTGACGAGGTAAAAGCGCTTGTCTTTGATGTGTTTTCGGTCATGGTGATTGCATGGATCGTTGCGTATCTGCTCGCATACGGAAACGGCATACCACGCAGCACCATGATTATCGCTGCGCCAATCACATTTTCGATGATGGCTGCAGTGCGATATCTGATGAGGCTCTCATCTGAGCGCATCAACAAACCCGATCAAAGTGCCGAACGCGCCCTGCTCTATGGGGCAGGGTACCTGGGCAACCAGACAGTTAAGCGGCTGCTCACCGATCAGGCAACTTCGCTGCTTCCGGTTGGTTTTCTTGACGACGACCCAAACAAACGAAACCTTGAGGTGCGTGGGGTCAGAGTGCTTGGCGGGCTTGAAGACGTGGCCAGTGTTGCTAGGCAGACTGGTGCAACCACGTTGGTCGTGTGCATTGGTGATGCCGACGCGGGCCTGATGCGCGAGATAGACCAGCTCGCAGACAAAGCCGGGTTGCGGGTACTGGTGTTGCCCCCACTCGATCAGATTCTGCAGAACTCATCTGTGGTGAATGAGGTACGAGACCTGTCTATTGAAGACTTGATTGGTCGTCACCCCGTGCGTCTTGAAACCGGCTCGATCGCGCAATACCTGCAAGATCGTGTGGTGTTGGTGACGGGTGCCGGTGGTTCGATTGGTTCTGAACTGAGTAAGCAGCTCGCTAGGTTTGCGCCTCGAGAACTCATTTTGCTTGATCGCGATGAGACCTCTCTGCAGGCCGCACAACTTGCAATTAGTGGTCACGGGTTGCTCGACACCCAAGATGTCGTGCTCGCTGATATACGGGATAGTGCGGCGCTGAATCAGATTTTTGCAGAACGTCGGCCAGAGGTGGTGTTTCACGCCGCAGCCCTCAAGCATTTGCCCATGCTTGAGCAGTACCCTGACGAGGCTTGGAAGACGAACGTACTTGGCACCTTGAACGTACTGCAGGCCGCGCGGTCAGTGGGCGTGAGCACCTTCGTGAATGTATCGACAGATAAGGCTGCGAATCCGACAAGTGTGCTGGGGCACTCAAAACGAGTAGCCGAAAAACTCACCGCATGGATGGCGCAAGAAACCGGGCAACGGTATCTTTCGGTCCGATTTGGCAACGTAATCGGCAGCCGAGGATCGATGCTCCCCACGTTCCACGCACTCATCGAGGCGGGCGGCCCGCTCACCGTTACTCACCCAGAAGTGACTCGCTTCTTCATGACTATTCCAGAGGCATGTCAGCTGGTGATTCAGGCTGGTGGTATTGGTCGCCAGGGTGAGGTACTGATCCTTGATATGGGTGAGCCGGTGAAGATTCTTGAGGTTGCGCAGCGCATGATCGCGCAGTCGGGCAAACATATCGAGATCGTGTTTACCGGTCTGCGTCACGGAGAAAAACTTCATGAAGAGCTCGTCGCTGATGAAGAGGGTGATGAACGGCCATTCCACCCGAAGATCACACACGCCCACGTAGCCACAATGAGCCCTGATGCACTCGATCATGCTGGTTGGGTGGCGCGAATGAACCTTACGGCCGAGGCTGAGGAGCGCGTCGAGTGAGTCTGTTTGCATCGTTCGCACTAGGTCCGGCGGTAGTAGGCGGTCTACTTACTCTGGTGCTTTCGCTCTCGCTGCCCTTTGTGGTGCGACCATTGCTCGTGAAACTCAAAATCATGGACGTGCCGAACGAGCGATCATCGCATGAGCGACCCGTGCTGCGCGGTCTTGGTCTTGCGGTGCTGATCGCGATCGCGATCGGCGGCGGTCTTGCCGTGGGCGTCACCGAGCAAACGGGCATACCGATGCTGGGCTGGGATCTGCTGCTTGCTGTGCTCGTCGGGTCGCTTCTCGCGGGTCTACTAGGTTTGGGCGAGGATCTACGCGGTGTGAGCGTAAAAGTGCGCAGTGTGTTGCTTCTGCTGATTGGGCTGCTGGTGCCGGTAGCGCTCGTCTGGCTCTTCAACGCGGCGCAGCCGAACGGTGACTTTGTATATGTCGGTGGATCGGGAATCTTGGCGCATCTGCTGCCCACAGGCTGGTTCGACGAAGCAGGCAGCATAGTCTTGCTTTCGGCGGAGCCAGTTGGGGCAGTGCCGTTGCCGCTCTGGGTCGGTATCGTGCTCGTTCCTTACGGGGTGCTATTTATTTCGAGCTATATCAACGTCGCGAACTTCATGGACGGTTTAAACGGGATCAGCGGTTTTCACGGTGTGATCTCTGGGCTGACGTTCGCCGCTGCAGGCTGGTTCGCGGGACTCTCGTGGTTGCTCACGATGGGCCTGGTGCTTGCTGCAGGGTTCTTGGGCTTCTTGCCTTGGAATCTCTCGAAGCCTGGAGCCTTCCTCGGTGACGTCGGTAGCTACTTGCTCGGGGGAGCTGTGGCGATCACAAGTTTTGCCGCACTGCTCGCGGGCGTGCCCGTGCTTGCCACAATCGGGCCAATGATCATCTACTTCGGTGACGTAGGTGTCACGCTCGTGAAGCGCGTGCGCAAGGGCCACAAATGGGACGAGCCGCACAAAGAGCACGTCTACCAGAGCCTCAACCAGCTTGGTCTATCGCACGTGCAGGCATCAGGCATCACAGCGTTGTTCACGCTCGCTGCGTCTGCGCTGGGGCTCGTCTCGCTCTTCGTCGCACCTATCTGGTGGCTCGTTCTTCTTGCGCTCGGCATCGCGCTCGTCGTTCTGTACGTGGCCATGCCAAAGCTGCTCGCCCGTCGCTAACGGCTTGCGCCTGTGAGAGCGCCGCGATCCCACGTTCATAACAGCGGATGATGCACGTCACAGCGGACGAATCAGCAAGATCCATCCGTTGTGACGTGCATCATCCGGTTTTAGTAACATGCAAGGGATGTGCGGCACGCCCGCACCAAGGCGCTTGAGGCAAAGCGAAGCTTTGCGGGCCGTATGTGCCGAGCCCGTCTCGGGCTCGGTTACCGAGCGTTATAGGAGCCGACGGAGTCGGCGACACGCCCGGCTTGCACGAACACGCAACTCGTGTCAGAATAGACAGGTTCAGTACTTTTCGCATGCGCGGAAATCACTGCCAGGCTGTGCATAGCGCAACGCGTCCCTCGACAGTACGGGAGCGCGTGGCACTAGGCCGCGGGTAGCGAACAACACGCCCCTGGCTCGTCTTTGGCGGGCAAGCTCTCGCTAGCTATCACTAGCTTGAGCAGCAGTGTGCGTTTGACAGGTGAACAGCGAGCGTCATTCTCCGTGAATGTACAGGGCGCTGATACGCAAGACGTCCAATGCTGGGCGCGATGATCCTTGTCTACTCAGACAAGGTGAGTTGCACACAGTACGACGCGACAAGAAAGAGAGAAGTCTATGGCGGCCCAAAAGATCCGCATTCGACTGAAGTCGTATGACCACGAGGTCATCGACAGCTCGGCACGCAAGATTGTCGATACGGTCACCCGCGCGGGTGCAACCGTGATCGGCCCCGTGCCGCTCCCCACGGAGAAGAACGTGATCGCTGTGATCCGCTCTCCCCACAAGTACAAGGACAGCCGCGAGCACTTCGAGAAGCGCACGCATAAGCGTCTGATCGACATCGTCGATCCCACGCCGAAGGCTGTCGATTCACTCATGCGTCTTGACCTTCCGGCTGACGTCAACATCGAGATCAAGCTGTAGGGGGTCTCGAATGTCGAAAGCAGAACGCAACGTCAAGGGCCTGCTGGGCACGAAGCTCGGTATGACTCAGGTTTGGGACGAGAACGGCAAAGTCGTTCCCGTTACCGTCATTGAAGTAGCCCCCAACGTGGTTACTCAGATTCGCACCGCAGAGGTCGACGGCTACAGTGCCGTGCAGATCGCTGCAGGTCAGATTGATCCTCGCAAGGTAAACCAGCCCTCGGCAGGTCACTTCGCAAAAGCTGGCGTCACCCCGCGTCGCCACCTCACCGAGGTGCGCACCGCTGATGCCGCAGACTACGCGCTGGGCCAGGAACTCACCGTCGATGCAACCTTCGAAGCCGGTCAGAAGATCGACGTCGTAGGTACTTCGAAGGGCAAGGGCTTCGCCGGCACCATGAAGCGTCACAACTTCAAGGGTGTCTCAGCTTCGCACGGCGCACACCGCAACCACCGCAAGCCCGGTTCAGTCGGTGGCGCAGCTACCCCTGGTCGCGTGTTCAAGGGCCAGAAGATGGCAGGCCGCATGGGCAACGATCGCGTTACCGTGCAGAACCT
>JAPXTT010000106.1:0-4912 GCA_033812395.1 Leucobacter sp.
GCCGCATTCTCGTCGAGTGTGGCGATGAAGAGCAGGTCGCAATCGTCGATATCGAGCCTTCGCTCGTCGAAGAGATCAGGGCGAAGTTTCCGGTACTCAACGACCGACTGAAGAGTTATACACAGCTTTCTGACAAGAGCGGCGCTGAGCTATAGCCTAATCCCAGCGGTCGGGGCGCTGGTCGGTGATCACGCGGCGAATCGTGCCCGAGAACGAGCGCATCACGACGCTCTCAGAGCGCAAGAACGGCCCACGACGCTGCACCCCGTCAAGAAAGTCGGCAGAGGTAATGCCGGTCGCGACGAAGTAGCAGTTGTCGCTCGCGACGAGGTCGTTCGCGTGCAGCACGCGCTCGAGGTCGTGACCCGCGGCGAGCGCCTGTTCACGCTCAGCGTCATCTTTTGGCCACAACTTGCCCTGAATCACACCACCGAGTGCCTTCACCGCGCACGCGGTAATGATGCCCTCGGGCGTGCCGCCAATGCCAACAGCGAGGTCAACCCGCGAGTTCCACTGAGCCGCGTTCACACCGGCTGCAACGTCACCGTCCATTATCAGGCGGGTGCCTGCGCCAGCCGCACGAATATCGGCGATCAACTGCTCATGGCGCGGGCGGTCGAGCACGGCGACGCGAATGTCGCTGACGTCAACGTTTTTCGCGCGTGCAAGCGCTCGAATATTCTCGCCGATGGGCCGCTCGATATCGACGATGCCAACGCCCTCGGGGCCGCACACGAGCTTGTCCATGTAGAACACTGCAGAAGGGTCGTACATGCTGCCGCGATCTGCCACCGCGATCACCGAGAGCGCACCTGGGCGCCCCTCAGCGGTAAGCCTGGTGCCATCGATGGGGTCAACCGCCACATCACACTCGGCGCCCTCACCGTTGCCGACCTGCTCACCGTTATACAGCCAAGGGGCATCGTCTTTCTCGCCCTCACCGATCACGACGGTACCGTTCATGTTCACGGTCGAAAGAAAACGGCGCATCGCATCGACGGCCGCACCATCGGCCTCGTTCTTGTCGCCGCGTCCGATCCACGGGGTTGCGCGAATCGCTGCGGCCTCGGTGGCGCGCACCAACTCCATCGCGAGGTTGCGGTCGGGTTGCCAGGTGCCGAGCGAGTCGTTGTCAGTCATGCCTTCAAGCGTACCGCGGCTCGCGGTGTGCGCGATCCTCGTTCTCGTGAATCCAATCAGACTTGCCAGAAGCAGGTCTCGAAGAAGAGCAGCAAGGGGTCATAGGCGAAATACTTACGAGTTTTGGCAGAAGCTGCACAGCCCCACTTGCGGGCAATCGCCTAGACTGATGCAAAGGATCAGCAAGCCCAAAGAAAGGCCGGTTTATGCCAGTCGCAACCCCTGCACAGTACGCCGAAATGCTCGATGCCGCGAAGAATGGCGGCTTCGCCTTTCCGGCGATCAACGTCTCGAGTTCGCAGACGTTAAACGGGGCACTGCAGGGCTTCGCTGAAGCTGGCAGCGACGGCATTCTGCAGGTGAGCTTCGGAGGCGCCGATTACTTCGCTGGTCACACAGTAAAGAACCGCGCGGGCGGTGCGATCGCATTTGCAAAGTACGCCGAAGAGGTGGCAAAGGCATACGACGTCACCGTGGCTCTGCACACCGATCACTGCCCCAAAGAGCAGCTCGACTCGTTCGTGCTTCCCCTTCTCGAAGCAAGCGAGGCGCGAGTCGCCGAGGGTGGCCTGCCCTACTTTCAGTCGCATATGTGGGACGGTTCGGCGGTATCACTTGCTGAGAATCTCGAGATCGCGAAGCAGCTATTGCCTCGAATGAACGCCATCGGTGTCATTCTCGAGGTTGAGATCGGTGTAGTCGGTGGCGAAGAAGACGGCATCGTGCACGAGATCAACGACAAGCTGTACACCACCCTTGAAGATGCCGTTGCCACCGTCGAGGCCCTCGGCCTCGGTGAGCAAGGCCGCTACCTGACCGCGCTCACCTTTGGCAATGTGCACGGCGTCTACAAGCCAGGCGGCGTGAAGCTTCGCCCTGAATTGCTCGACGATATTCAGCAGGGTCTTGCTGCGAAATACGGCACGAGCGCGAAACCCCTCGACCTCGTGTTTCACGGCGGCTCGGGCTCATCTGCGGCAGAGATCGCTGAGGCCGTCGCAAACGGTGTCATCAAGATGAACATCGACACTGACACGCAGTACGCCTTCACTCGCCCGATCGCCGACTACATGTTCAAGAATTACGACGGCGTGCTGAAGCTTGAAGGCGAGGTCGGCAATAAGAAGCAGTACGACCCTCGCGCCTACGGCAAGGTCGCTGAGACCGCACTGGCCGCACGCGTCGTCGAGGCAGCCCAGCAGCTTGGTAGCGCCGGAAAGTCGGTGAGCGCGGCGTGACTTCAGAGCGCGACGAACGGCCACGGCCGCAGTATGGCGAGTACGCTGAGCCTGCAACGGGTGCCCCTGGCGCACAGCCTGAAGGCAGCGACCATATCGCTCCAAGTGACACCGCGACATCTGCACCCTCTGCACCCCCTGTGACGAGCTCATCAGTTGCAGCGACTTCCGCTGCGCCAGTGGCGCATGCGACTCAAAGCGGGCTGCCAGGGGTACCCCACAACCTCGGAGTCAAGGGAACAGCCGAGACGCGCCCTACCCGCACACCTCAGCTTGGCGAGCCGTATCGCGCCGCCGAACCCACTCCACCAAACGATTCAGCGGCTTCTGCGAGTGCAACAACTACCAGCAGCCAGCCCTACCGGGCCGCATCACCGACTCAGGCTCACTCACCATCACCCGCACCCCGCCGCACTGCCGATCGAATCATCACGATCGCCCTGCTCGCCATCGGTGGGTATTTCGCTTTGAGCATGGCGTTCTCACTGTCGCAGTTTTCAGCGGAGTTCGCAAAAATTGCCAACGACCTTGGGCTCGCAAATTTCACCGCGCCGCCCCAGGTACAAGTGATTGGCACCGTTGGGGCGATCCTCGTGCTGTCTCTCTATGCCCTCGTGCTGATCTTTTCAATTCGACGGCTGCGCGCGAAAAAGGTCACCTTTTGGGCTCCCCTCGCCGCAGGTGTGCTCGCATGGGTCATCTTCTTCGTGCTCTTTGCGATTGCTCTCAGCCTGTCAGCCGAGCTCTGGCAAGCACTCATGCAGGTCGCAAGTGATCCAGAGAAGGCGCAACAACTGCTCGATCAGCTGAGCAAAGGGTAATCACGCCCGAGCGCCCGTGGCGCCGTTAGCGGTCGCCCGCGAGCATCAGTCGTCGACGCACACTGCGCCGGGCCTGGGCAGTGTGCCTTCAAGCAAGTACTGAGAAACCGCATGGTCGATACATTGTGAACGGTCATCGTATGAAGCGGCATGACCCTGACCGTCAAGCGTGAGCAACTGAGCGTTGCCAAGCTCTTCTGTGAGCTTCTCAGCGAACTGAAAGGGGGTTGCGTGGTCGCCGGTGATGCCGATCACAAGAATGGGCCCCGCATCGCTGGCGTCATAGCGCTCACTGAAGTCGAGCCCGCTCTCTGGTAATGCATAACATGAAAGATCGACAAAGGGCGCAAGCGTCTCATCATTGATCTCTGGGCCACCGAGCAGCCGTGGCATGCCAACCTCTTCGACGTGCTCGAGCAGCCCTTCTATGTCTGGCTCGATCGGAAACGAGTGGCATGTGACGACTTTCATGCCGTAATCGGCGCCCTTACCTGAAACCTCATTGGCAATCGAATCGATCGACTCCTGGTCGCCGAAAAGCGCAAGGGCGATCATGTCGAGGGCACGGCCACGCTCAAAATGACTTGAATAGAGGGCCCCGAAGAGAAAATCGCGCAACCCCCAGCCGCTGACCGTGCTGCCGTCGGTTGCAATGAGTGGGTTCGCGTTGAGGTCTGCAATGACACTCATGAGGGTCTGCTCATCAACGAAGGGGCAGCTTTCAACTTCGCCGTCGTACTCGGTGGTGCACGAAGTGGCGAGGGCCAAGGTCGCATTTGCCATTGCAACTTGCTGATCAAACAAGTGTGTCGGGCTCGCCCACTCTGCGTTCTCTGCGCTGTCGAGCACCATCTGCCCAACACGCTCTGGAAAGAGCGAAGCGTAGCTCGCTCCGAGCATCGTGCCATAGGAGTAGCCGAGATAGTTCAGCTTTTCGTCGCCCATCAGAGCACGCAGCAACTCCATGTCTCGCGCAACCTGCGAAGTGCCCATGGTGTGGGTCAGCGGGTTTTCAGCGATACACCGTCCGAGCTGCAGCACAGGGTGTTGAGAGGCAGAATCATCGCATTCGATCGGCGTCGATGCCCCAATACCCCTCGGGTCAAACCCCAGCAGATCGTACGAGGCGGTAATTTTTTCAAAGCCTGGAGCAAGCGCCATGCCGAACATAAAGTCGACTCCCGTCGAACCGGGGCCACCAGGGTTTCCGAGCAGCGTGCCGAGCTCGCCATCACCGGTAGCGGGAATATGCACGATCGAAAGCTCGATATGTTCTTCATTCGTTGGATCATCCCAGTCGAGCGGTGCCAGCACGTATGCACAGCCGATTTGATCGAGATCAAACCCGGCGGCGTCAAGAGCTTCAGCTGTGTAGTCGTCTAAGCCCTCATCTTCACCACACGCGTACCATTCGATCTGCTGATCGTACAAGCCCGCAAACTGCTCGGCTTGCACGCTGCCATCGCGATCAACACCGCTGCCGACGCTGCTTGTTTCGGCGTCGGTGCAGGCCGATAGCGATACCAGCAGGGCTGCCGCGATTGCAGCAGCTGTCAGTGATCGTTCTCGCTTTGGCTGACCAGATATAATCACCTACGAGAGAGTAGCACCACCAGTCGGCAAATATCACGCCCTGCAGCATTCGTCGCACAATCTGATTGATTCGTGCGTGATTCAGCGCACAAGTCAATCGGCGCATGAGCACTGCGCTTC
>JAPXTT010000107.1:0-4894 GCA_033812395.1 Leucobacter sp.
CCTCAGAACGACGCACATTCGCTGCGAGCGCGCGGTCATAAATGTCACCAAGGTTTGCTTCTTGCATCACGAGGATCGCCTGCTCTGTGGTGCCCTTCGGGCTGGTAACCTTGCGACGCAGCTCGGCTGGGTCTTCGCCGCTCTGCCGCAACAACTCTGCCGAGCCGATCACAGTCTGCTGCGCAAGCAGGCGGGCCTGATCCTCGTCGAAACCAAGACGCATGGCCGCCGCGGTCATCTCTTCTGTGTAGAGAAACAGGTATGCGGGGCCTGAGCCCGAAACCGCGGCCACAGCGTTGATCTGATCTTCACGCACAACGATGGCCTCGCCCACGGTCTCAAAAATGCGGGCGACGAGTGCAACCGCTTCGGCACTCGCCGACACCCCACCGGCGACACCCGTGACGCCAAGGCCGACCGTCGACGGGGTGTTTGGCATCGCGCGCACGACCGCAACACCGGCCGAAACCAGCTGCTCCATGCTCTCTGTCGTGACGCCCGCGGCGACGCTCACCACAATGGTGCCAGGCGCGAGATCAGCCGAGACTTCGGTCAGCACGTCGTGAATCATCCACGGCTTCACGGCGAGCATCACCACCCGTGCGCCGCGCACGGCCTTGCGATTCGCGTCGGGGTCGGTCTCGTTCGCATACGCAACCACATCGTCTGAGCCGGCATATGCCTCAGCGCTCGCCGCAGACCGAGTCGTCACCGTGATTGGGCCGTCAACCGAGACACCCGGGGCACGCAGGCCAGCAAGAATAGCGCCGCCCATCGATCCCACGCCCAACATGGCAACCCTTGGCAACTGCTGTGATTCATACGCTTCACTCATAGGCACCAAGTCTAGGATGGTAGCAACCTAGACGGCCAGAACTTCAGGGGGCGAAATGACCGCAAACAGCGAAGACGTAGCGAAGATCGAGGCAAGCCTGCTAGAAGGAGCCAGCATTCGGCGGGTCATCGGGCTGCAGGTTGCCACCGCGGGCAACGATCTTGTCGTGGGCGCCAAGGTCGACATCGACTCTGAGCTCACCATGAAAGAGGTGTCGGTGATCATCGCGCAGGCGAAGCGCCGCGTGCAGCAGGCTGTGCCCGAGGCCAAGGTGATTTACATTGAGCCCGATGTGTGGATCGACCCTGACGCCACCCCACCCACGACGAGCGCGATTGTGATGCTCGGGCTGGACTAACTCGGTTCAGGCGCCAGCACACAGGGCAGCAGCACCCGCCGAGCTTGACCCGCTCTCAGCGGCGCGCCCGAAAAAAGTCGGCAAGCAGCGCCGCGCATTCGTCGGCGAGCACCCCCCCGACGACCTCGGGCACTGCATGCGGTAGCCGCCCGTCACGCAGCAGGTCGTACACGCTGCCCACGGCCCCGGCCTTCTCATCCCACGCACCGAACACCACGCGCGGCAGCCGCGCCGCAAGAATCACCCCCGCGCACATGACGCACGGCTCAAGCGTGACGACGAGCGTGCAACCGTCGAGCACGCGATCATCGAGCACCCGGGCGGCCTCGCGAATTGCGTTTACCTCGGCGTGCGCCGTCGGATCCTTTTCGTGCACCCGAGAATTGCGCCCGGTCGCAATCACCTTGCCATCGGCAGCGAGGATCAACGCCCCGACCGGAATCTCGCCCTCGCCTGCCGCGGACTCGGCTTCGAGCAGCGCGGCCCGCATCGCCCAGAGGTCGCCCTCACTCGGAGGAATACCGCTCATCTGCCTGCCCTCACTGCCGCCACCGCAGCGCGCACCACCAGGCAATACCCTCTAAGCTTGACCCATGCGCGTTGTCATAGCGGAACACCCGCTGATCACTCACAAGCTTACGGTTTTGCGCGACAAGCGCACACCGCCGCCTATCTTTAGGCAGCTCGTCGAAGAACTCATGACCCTGCTTGCTTACGAGGCGACCCGCGAGGTGCGCGTCGAAAGCGTCGAGATCGAGACGCCCGTCACCACGACCACCGGCGTGCGCATCAGCCAGCCTTCACCGCTCATCGTGCCGATTCTGCGCGCCGGTCTCGGCATGCTCGAGGGCATGGTGAAGCTCGTGCCTACCGCCGAGGTTGGCTTTCTCGGTATGAAGCGCAACGAAGAGACACTCGTGCCCGAGAGCTACGCCGAGCGCCTACCCGAGAAGCTCAATGGTCGCCAGTGCTTCGTGCTCGACCCGATGCTCGCCACGGGCGGCTCACTGGCCGCAGCGATCGAGTTTCTCTTTGACCGCGGCGCTGACGAGGTCACCGCGATTTGCGTGCTCGGCACCCCCGAGGGCATCGCCGCAGTGCGCGAGCAGGTCGGCAACCGCAACGTGACGCTCGTGCTCGGCGCGCTCGACGACGGCCTGAACGAGCACGCCTACATCGTGCCTGGCCTCGGTGACGCTGGCGACCGCCTCTACGGCACCGCCGACTAACGTTGCAAGGTGCCCAGGCATCGCCGGCACCCGTCACACAGCGAAACAATTTGACATACGCAGCCATACTTTGATTTACTGAGCAACATGACTGACACGAAGCGTCCCCAGGCCACCCGCGAGGTGAACTTTGGGCAGGCTGGCATGATGATGTGCCGCCGTAGTGTCATGTGCTGTCGAATGCACCTCAGCTAGGCGAGAGAACAGGCAAAGCTTCAGCTTTGTACGCCTAGCGCTCGGCCTCTGACCGAGCACCATCCTGCATCTTCGTTTCGATTGACGAGGATCGTGCACAGCGGGTTACCCGCTCCCCCTCTCGCGCAGCTCGCGCCGCACGCCGCCCCTCTTGCCCTTGCCAAGGCGGCACACGCAGAAAGACAGCACACATCATGACCACCATCACTTCACCCCGCACCATCACTTCGACCACCGCAGCACCCCGCACCGTTGCCGAGGCCCGCCCCGACCTTGTCGCGGCACAGCCCACTGAGCGTCGCGTACCCGAGGGCACCGAGGTGCGAGGCTTCGCGCTCTACGTCGGCCTCGCAGACGCCAAGATCGCCGATGGCGACCCCAAGCTCGGTGAGATCGTCACGCAGATCAAGGCGCTCGTAGCGCAACTCGCTCCGGCAGCCGACACCTACGCAGCCGTGGCGCTCGCCCCCGAGGGCACCGGCGGCCGCGATGTCGACGTGGTGCGCCTGGCGCTCGGCGACCCTGCAGCGATCGCCCGCCAGAAGCAGCAGCAGGCCCCCGAGGCTGACGACCGCGCAGCCAGCGGAGTCACGATTGACCTCTCTCGCAAACGCGTGCTGCTCGACAACATTGCTGCACCGTTGACCTTTAGAGAGTTCGAGCTGCTGCAGTACTTCGTGCTTCGCGAAGGCCGCACTGTGAGCCGCGAAGAGCTGATTGAGCAGCTGTGGTCAGACGCACCCGAGCACGAAGCACCAAACGAACGCACCATCGACGTGCACGTGCGTCGCCTGCGCGTGAAGCTCGCGCACTACCAAGACATCGTGCGCACCGTGCGAGGCACCGGCTACCGCTTCGACCGCCACGCCGACGTGTCGATTCTGCACGCAGCCACCCCCAGCCCCGACATTTTCTGAGTGTTCTGCGGCCCAGCGTTTCGACTCCCGGCGGGTTTTTGTGAAAACCGCCTGCGCTTTGTGGCTTATGCACGACTTCATGAAGCCGTATTTGTGCACCCTGAACATCGGGGGCTACCTGTTATTCACTCGACTGCGGTAGTTTCTGAGTAAGCCAATTGACCACAACCTAGAGAAATGGGTCACCATGACGACTTTGCCCCCAGAGGCGAACGGTGAGCAGCCGGTACAGCCCGAACAGCCCCTCACACCCCCGCCAGTGCAGCCCGAGCAGGTAGCTGGCGCAGTGCCGCCGCCCGCCCCTGAGCAGCCGCAGTACACTGCTCCCCCCGCAGACGCTTACCAGGCCCCTCCTGCCGGCGCCTACCAGGCTGCACCCCCAGGTGGCTATCAGCAGCCAGGCGGGCACGCACAACCGGGTGCGTCTGACCCCGCGGTGAGCAACATCACGCTGAACTACTGGCTCTCGGTGTTCTTCAGCTGGATCCCAGCACTCATCTTCTGGCTCATCGATAAAGACAAGGGCAACCAGCGGGCTACCGCGTTCCATGTCTCGAACCTCAACTTCTCGCTGCTGCGCGTTGGCGTAGGCGTCGTGGGTTGGATTCTGGCGATGATCCCTTACATCGGCTGGCTATTCTCGATCTTGCTGTGGCTCGGATCTGTGGTGCTCTTTGTCTTCCACATCATGGCTGCGGTCAAGGCGGCTGACGAGTACCGCAACGGCGGCAAGACCGATCCGTTCATCTTCAATATTCCGCTGATCAAATAAGCTGCGAGAACCGCGTTACCGAGAGGGCTCGTCTGCTTCGGCAGGCGGGCTTTTTCGTTCGGCCCTGGCCGCCCGCCATGCTCGCCACCGCTCCCAGAACCTCGCCAGCTGCATACGCAGCCAACCGGTGAGCCGACGCGCCCAGTGGTACTCACTGCCGAGAATCGTCATGCCGAGAAACACGATGAGCCAGCCGGGGCCGGGCAACGGAATGAGTATCACGCCGACCACCGTCACCAGCACGCCGATGATCGTGACGAGCACTTTGTACACCACGTTGAGCCAGGGTCGGCGCTCGATGATCGCGCGCCACTTCTGCATGAAGCGGCCGAAAGGCCTCGCGATCCTCTGCGCGCGCGAAAGATCATCTTCGCCTGCGCCAGTGGGATCACTCATGTCAAAAATGTTATGACCCCAAGGCAGGCCGTAAGCTGAGAGAGTGACTGAACGATGGCGTGAGGTGGCAGCCGCTTGCGGGCTGCTCGATGGTGCCGGTGACCCGAAGCCGACAATTTTCACCGAAATGAGCGCGCTCGCAGCGCAGACAAACTCGGCAAACCTCGGCCAGGGGTTTCCTGATGAAGATGG
>JAPXTT010000108.1:0-4814 GCA_033812395.1 Leucobacter sp.
ACCCGTTCGAGGCGCGTCAAAAACCGCGAGCGCGAGATCTCTAGCTCGGCGGTCGCGGGCTTCGCAATGGTCTGGTACTCCACCACACCATTCTTGCGCGTTTGAGGCACTCGCCCACTCTGCACCCTGCGTTCGCAACACTCGGCCGTGCCTGCGTGTGATGTTTAAGGAGTCGGATAGCGCACATAAATACGGACGGATTCACAGAATTCGTCCGTATTTATGTGCCATCTCCGGTTCTAGGAACCAACCGATCCTTCTGCTCCGCGCGTGGAGCCAGATCCGATAGCCCCACCCACACCGCCCACGGAGCCCGCACCGCCCACACCAATCCTCGTTATTGGAATTTCCAATAACGAGGAAAACGTAAGTTGCCACGCTTCATTTGCCCACACAGTATGCTCGGTGCATGCCGGTTCGAGTTGATGCGTGGGTCTGGGCGGTGCGCCTTGCAAAAACGCGCAGCCAGGCTACAGCGGCGGTCAAGGCCGGTCACGTGCGCGTCAACGATGCACCCGCAAAGCCCTCTCAGCAGGTGAGCGAGGGCGATGTGGTGCGCGTGCGCCTGCACGGCTTCGAGAAAATCTATCGAGTAACCGCGCTCGCAACCAGGCGCGGCAGCGCGGCCGAGGCTGCGACCCTCTTCGAAGACCTCACGCCACCACCCCCACCAAAGGTCGAGCGCCCATCTGACGTCACCCGCGAGCGCGGCGCTGGCCGCCCCACGAAACGCGATCGTCGCGACATCGACCGTCTGCGCGGCAGAGAGTAGCGCAGCTGTGAACGGCGGTCGGACGAAGGGCGCCCTACCCTCGCCCCAGAAAACACGAGTGCCCACTCAATGAACCCGGCGGGCACGCGTGCACCCAACCGCGTTACTCCTTCGCGGTGAGCGCGTCTTTCAGCTTGACCTTCGCACCGGTGCGCAGAATCGAGCGCTCGTATATGCGCGCACCGAGCCACCACACAACCGCAATCGACAAGAACAGAATGCCTAGCGACACGATCGGCTCCCACCACTCGGCGATGCCGAGATAAAGTCGCATCGGCATACCGACTGGCGCCGAGAACGGAATGTAGCTCATGACCGCAAGCACCTTCACGTTGGTATTGAACATGATGATCGCGATGTACGGAATCATCACGAGCCACATCACGGGGCTCACCGCAGAAGCCACATCTTCTTGGCGAGACACGAGCGAAGCAAGCGCCGCGTAGAGCGAAGCCAACAGCACGAAGCCAAACGCAAAGAGAATCGCGAACCAGATGAGCGCGGTACCAAGCTCGCCGAGCAGCAGGTCTTGCCCCGTCGCGAGCATGCCGACCGAGGTCAGTGCAGCAATTGCGACGACCTGGCCGAGCGCGAGAATACTGTTGCCAAGAATCTTGCCCGCGAGAATGCTGCGAGCCGACACTGTTGCCAGCAGAATCTCGACGATGCGCGTTTGCTTCTCTTCTACGACGCTCTGAGCGATAGTCGTGCCGAAGGTGATCGCGCTCATCATGAAGACAATGCCGAAGGCAATCGCGATGAAGTAGGCGAGCATCGGGTTTTCAGTCGTAGGATCGAGCAATTCGATCTGCGGCGAAGCAGAAAGGGCCTGCACCAACCCGACCGGGGTGCTGTCTGAGCCGAGCACCGTCAACCCGACAGGCCCCTCACCGCCCGGCACGATGGCTGCGTCGACCTGTTCACCGAGCACCGCTTTCTCAGCCGCGGCGCGATCTGGGACTTCGGTGACTTCGAAGTCAGCAGCGCGCAGCTGCTCTCCCACCTCGGAGATGTCTGTTGCGACGGCAACCTTGGTTGGCCCGCTGAAGCCGCCTACGTTCGTTGCGATACCGCTGAAGAGCACCGAGCCGAGCACAAGCAAGAGCAGCACACCGGTCGAGATGAGAAACGCCTTGCTGCGCAGTTTTGTGGTGATCTCACGCTCGGCGACGAGCCAAGCCGCCTGGGCAGCTCCGAGCTGACGTGTGTGCGAAGCAAGCACGGGTGCCGCGTGCCGCGAAGTCTGCTGCGTGGTCACTGTACGACCTCCTTAAATATCTGAGCGAGCGAGGGGGTGAGCTTGCCGAAGCGTTGCACCTGAGTGTGCGAAGAAAATGCGCCGGTGCCTGCGCTGCCGCCCGGTTGTGAGGCAGTTGAACCCGCCACTGCACGAGCAAGCACCGCCTGCGCCGCTGCATCGCTCTCTGCTTCAAAGCGCGCGTAGCCGCCGTCGAGATGGGTGAGCGTGATGCCGACCTGTTCGCGCACCCAGCCAGCATCGGCTGCCTCGCCCGTAAGCTCGATCTCGAATTCGCGCCCCGAGTGCTCAGCTCGCAGCGACTCACGCGACCCGGTTGCGAGTATGCGCCCACCCCCGATCACAGTGACGTCGTCGCAGAGCCGCTCAACGATGTCGAGCTGGTGAGACGAGAACAGCACGGGCACACCCTGCGCGGCGTAGTCGCGCAGCACACCAAGCACCACATCGACTGCCATCGGGTCAAGCCCCGAGAACGGCTCATCAAGCACGAGAGCGATGGGGCGGTGCACCAGCGCAGCGGCTATCTGCGCGCGCTGCTGATTACCGAGTGAGAGACTCTCGAGGGTGTCGTTCGCCCGTTCGGTGAGGCCGAGTCGCTCAAGCAGGTCGGCAACCTCGCCCTTGGCAGCAGCCGCGCTCATACCGTGTAGTTTGCCGAGATAGACCAGCTGCTCGGCGACCTGCATCTTGGGATAGAGCCCGCGTTCTTCAGGCATGTAGCCAAAGCGCGACCGGTCGCCCGCCGTGATCGCTTGCCCGTCGAGCGTGACAGCGCCAGAACCCTGCGCGAGCACCCCAAGAATAATTCGCATGGTCGTCGTTTTGCCCGCACCGTTGCCGCCGACGAAGCCGGTCATGCGCCCTCCCGTGACGCTGAACGTCACGTCTTCGAGCACTCGGCGATCGCCGAAGCTGCGAGTAATGCTGTGTAGCTCGATCATGCTACCTGCCTTTCGTGTATCACCACGCTACCGATGAGCACCGACACTGCGTATCCCCCTCAAGGCTGAAGCCAGGTGCCCGCTGTGGGATCCTCGCATCATCCTTACGAATGAGGCGACTGTCGGTGGCCATCGCTAGCCTTGAACACATGACGCAATCGACAGAACTCGGGTGGGTGCGCCCCCGCGCGACCAGCGCAATGCTGCGCGCCGATGCTTTACTTGCGTCTCTGCTAGCTTTCGGGGCGATCACCACCTCGCTGCTCTACCAGCGCACAGGCATGTACCTCGAGATCGCCCCGGTCTGGGTATGGGTTGTGGGCCTTGGGCTCTGCACGCTGCCCCTTGCGTTGCGCCGTCGCTACCCCGTACCCGTCGCGGTCACGGTCGCCATCGGCTTCTTCATATGTGGCCAGTTTGGCGTGCCAGAGGCCCTGATGATCAATATCTGCTTTTTCATTGCGCTCTACACAGTCGGCTCTTGGGAGTCACGCCGCACTTTCGCAATCACAAGCCTGATTACCATCGCCGTCGCGATGGTCGCGTGGCTCGTCATCTCACTCATCATCTCTTCGTCTGACCCCGACTGGATGCCTGGGGTCTCTCGCGCCGGGCTCTTCTCGGCGTTCGCCACGTTTGCAGCCATTCAGATCATCACGAATCTGTTCTATTTCTCGGGTGCGCTGTTCTTTGGGCTGAACTCGTGGCGAGCTGCGCACATGCGGTCTGTGCTCGAGGCGCAGGGGCGCGAGCTCGAAGATGAGCGCCGTACAAGCGCCGCTCAGGCCGTTGCACTCGATCGACTCGGCATCGCGCGCGAACTGCACGACGTAGTCGCGCATCACGTTTCAGTCATGGGGTTGCAAGCTGCCGCGGCACGAATGTCGCTCGACCGCGATCCCATCGCTGCAAAGCAGGCACTCGAGGTGGTCGAAGAAAGCGCACACACCGCGGTCAGCGAGCTGCGCGATCTCGTACACACGCTGCGCACGCCAGAGGCCGACGAGCCTGGATCGACCGTCGGAGTTGCCCGATTGCCCTCGCTTGTTGCCGAGGCGCAGTCATCGGGTACCCCCACTACGCTGATCGTCGCAGGGGAGCCGCGGGCACTGCCGCTGCTCGTCGACGTCGCACTCTACCGCGTTGCGCAAGAAGCACTGACAAACGTGCGCAAGCACGCAGGCAGGGGTGCGAGCGCAGAGGTCAGATTAAGGTTTGGCGAGAACCGGGTCGAACTCGAGGTCACCGACAACGGGGTGCGTCAGACCCTCGGCAACGGCACGGGCGGAAGGGGTGAGAGCGGCACAAGCAATGCGAGCGGCGCAAGCAGCACCGGCGGGGCCCACAAGGCAGATGATGCCACAGTCTTGCATCTGCCCGCTTCAGCTCGTGCATCTTCAGGCCTCGGGCTGCGCGGCATGCGCGAGCGTCTTGGTGCGGTCGGGGGCCGACTCGAGTCGGGCCGGCGCGACACCGCACGCGGCCCCGGCACCAATGGTTTCATGGTGCGGGCGACCGTGCCATTAAGGCAGACAGACCCTCCCACTACTACCCCACCCACAACAGGCGCGACGCACGGCTCACAGAAAGACATCGAACAATGATCCGAGTGTTACTCGTCGACGACCAGGCTCTCGTGCGGTCGGGGTTTCGCGTGATACTCGAGACTCAGCCCGATTTTGAAGTCGTGGGCGAGGCCGCAAACGGTGAAGAGGCTGTGCGGCTTGCTGCAACCCTCACGCCAGATGTCATTTGCATGGACGTCGAGATGCCCGTGATGAATGGCTTAGAGGCGAGCAGGCTGATCCTCGCCCCATCTGCAGCCGACACAAACGAAACA
>JAPXTT010000109.1:0-4789 GCA_033812395.1 Leucobacter sp.
ATCGTGAACGTGGTGCGCTCGCTGCCCTTCGTGATTCTCATGGTGCTGCTGCTGCCGGTGACGAGGTTCGTGGTCGGCACGACGCTCGGTGCCACGGCCTCGGTGGTGCCGCTCGCGATTGGAGCGATCCCGTTTCTCGCTCGGCTCGTTGAATCGGCGCTGCGAGAAGTGTCAGCGGGCAAGATCGAGGCATCGATCGTGTGCGGTGCGACGGACTCGCAGACCATCGTCAAGACGCTGCTGCCCGAGGCGCTGCCCAGCATCGTCTCGGCCGTCACCACGACGGCGATCACCCTCGTCGGCTACTCGGCGATGGCAGGCCTGGTCGGCGGCGGCGGACTCGGTTACCTCGCAGACGCCTACGGGTACAAGCGGTTTGATCTGCCGGTGCTCATCGTCGCTACCATTCTGCTCATCATCATCGTGCAGATCTTCCAGCTCATCGGTGACAGGGTGGCCCGCGGCCTCGACCATCGCTCGACGGCCTCGGGTCAGGCCGTGAAGAAGCGGGGTCTGTGATGGCGCGTGCCCTGGTCTCGCGGCGGGCCGAGATGCCGCACGCTGACGCATCTCGCGTCGGCGCAGCACCCAAGCCGTAGGTTTTCGCCTCCCCACTCGTAATTCTTTTCGTTCACTCGAGGCGCTTTTGTGCGCCTCACCCATCACACAGGAGACACCCATGTCAGTTTCACGCTCGAAGCGCGCACTTCAGATTCTCGGAGCGGGCGCGTCAGCCGTGCTCGCACTCAGCCTCGCGGCCTGCGGCGCAGCGAACGCTCCCGCCGCAGACGACAAGGCCGAGGTGAAGCTCGGTGACACCTTCACCGTGGCCGCCACCGAGGTGCCGCACGTCGACATTCTGCAGTTCGTCAAAGACAACCTCGCCGAAGAAGCAGGCATCAACTTCGAGATCAAGCCGTTCAGCGACTACCCGCTGGGCAACCGCTGGCTTGCCGAGGGCGAGGTCGACGCAAACTACTTCCAGCACCGCCCGTATTTCGATGCGCAGGTCGAAGAGTTCGGCTACGACATTGCTGCGCTCAGCGATGTGCACGTCGAGCCCTACGCCGCGTTCTCTGAGAAATACGACGACCTCAAAGATCTGCCAGACGGCGCGAAGATCAGCGTCACGAACGACGCCTCGAACCAGGAACGCGCACTGAACCTGCTCGCGCAAGAGGGCCTCGTGGAGCTGCCGAAGGACGGCGAGCTGAGCGTGCTCGCGATCGAGGGCGACAAGAAGTACAACCCGCGCGGCTTTGACTTCATCGAGGCAGATCCGGCAGCGCAGGCCCGCGCACTCGCCGACGTCGATCTCGGCATTCTGAACGGCAACTACTTTCTCGACGCTGGCTTCACGCTGAAGGACGCCCTGATCGTTGAGCCTCTCGAGGGCAACATCTACGCAAACTTCTTGACCGTTCGCTCAGCAGACAAGAGCGACCCCCGTCTGCTGAAGCTTGACGAGCTACTGACCTCTGCCGAGACCAAAGCATTCATCGAGAAGACCTGGCCGGGTGGCGACGTTTCGCCCGCGTTCTAACGAGTTGTTGCGCGGTTGTTCAGCGCAACCGCTGATGACGAGGCCGCCACTGGGTATACCAGAGGCGGCCTCGTTGTTGGTCTGTCACATCACGTACACTTCACATGCTCGCCAACGATTGTGCACCCACTCGAGCCGCAAAGCCACCGCGTGAGCGCGCCGATCTGTGTGCAGCACCACTGAGGCCTCAATAAAGTGCGGCAGTACCCTGCACATGCGAACTCCGCCCGGGCTTGCGATGCACTGCCTCGGGTCACGGGTGATCTCGTTGCGTTCGCGAAGAGTGTTGCGTTGTAGCGCGAGTTGCCTTGCTGCGGGTACTGAAAGTGCCGAACCGAGTTGCGTGATGCTGCGCAGCCCTTCGACTGCCTCGAATGCGTGAGTGGCAAGCAGACGAATGAAGCGAGCCGGCGGGTCTGGGATCGACTCTGATTGGTCAGTCTGAAACGTGCTGGCAACGCTGACAGCTTGCATGGGGCCTCCTCAACGAGATTACTGAATGCAAGGCCCCCAGAACATGCATTACGTCAGTTTGTGTGGTGGCCAATATAATTGACGACACCTGTCGCAGGTCAAGCGCGATATTGCATAAGGGGTTGAGCCCTTGTGAAATAACTCCTTCATGAGCACTCTCGGCTGCCAGAGAGAACGCTGCCGTTTTGCCCTCTATGCTGAGATCGTGTCTACCCTTCGAAATCTCGCAAGCAAGTATTCCGCCCTGAGCGACGAGCAGCTCGACTGGCTCGAATTGCTCACCCTCGACTGGCCGCTGCTCGCCGATCTCGCCCTTGGCGATGTCGTGCTCTGGGTGCCCACCACAGACTCGACCTATATCGCGGTGGCGCACAGTCGACCCGCAGGTTCGGTCACCCTGTTCTACCGTGACATCATCGGTGACTTCATTCGAGACGATTGGCGTGAGGTGGTAGACGAGACAATGACGACTCGCGAACCAGCATCTTCTCGTGCACCTGTTTGGTACGAAGAAACTGCGATGAAGCTCACCGCCTACTCAGTGAGTATGCGCGATGAGGGGGGCACAGGCTCAACCGAAACCGCGCGCAATACAGACACTGGCGTGATCACCACTATCGGCGCGCCGACCGAGCCATTCGCAGTAGTGACGGTGCACACGAGCCCTTCTGACCCGCAGTACGCGACTCACATCGGCAAGGCATTTCGAGAGGTTGCCGATGACGTGTTCTCGATGATTCAGCAGGGACTGTTTCCATCGCCCGGTAGCACTCGCGGACGCGAGCGGGGCGCCCCGCGTGCGTCTGATGGGCTCGTGCGCATTAACACTGATGGTGATGTGACGTTCGCGAGCCCCAATACCCAATCGGCATTCACGCTGCTTGGGTACCGTGACGAACTCGAAGGCGAGAACTTCTCTGATGTCATAGCTGAGCTCGTAAAAGGGCAGTTTGACACGAATGAATCACTACCGCTGATCGCGCAGGGCCGAGTGGCGAAGCGCGCTGATGTCGAAATCAACGGTCGGGTGGTCACGCTGCGCTCGATTCCGGTGATTCGCGACGAAGAACGCATTGGCGGGATCGTGCTCACACGAGACGTGACCGGTTTGCGGCAGCAAGAACAAGAGCTCATTACCAAAGATGCGACGATTCGTGAGATTCACCATCGAGTGAAGAACAACCTGCAAACCGTGGCGTCATTGCTGCGCGTGCAGGCGCGACGTGCCCGTAGTGAAGAAGCCAAAGAGGTGCTCGGTCAGGCAATGCGCCGGGTTGCCGCAATCGCTGTGGTGCACGACACGCTCTCGACTGGTCTCTCACAGATCGTCGACTTTGACGTGGTGTTTGAGCGCGTGCTGGGCCTTGCTGCCGAGGTCGCGAGTCTGCACGGCACTACCGTGCACCCGCACAAACAGGGCAGGTTTGGGGAGTTGCCGAGCGAGTATGCAACCCCGCTCGCGCTCGCGCTCACTGAGATTGTGACAAACGCGGTCGAACACGGGCTCGCAGGTCGCGAGGGTGAGGTGAACATCACGGCTGAGCGCAGTGACACTCGGCTCGCGGTCGAGGTGGTCGATACCGGCACCGGTCTTCCCGGTGGCACCGTAGGTGACGGGCTCGGCACGCAGATTGTGCGCACGCTGGTTGAGGGCGAGCTTGGCGGCTCGATCACCTGGGGGCCTGATGTGCGCGGAGGCACCCGAGTTTCGATCGAGGTGCCGCTTCGTTGGATTCGCTCGGCCTAGCCAGAACCCTGCCGTTTCAGCGCGGCAAACTCGGTGCCGTGGGCGGCCGACCTGCCGAACGTATTAGCGCTTCTGCTGGCGGGTCGAGCGCACGACCACCGCGGCCCCGACCGCGAGCAGCAGCAGGCCGAGCCCGATGATTGCCGTGATCGCGAACGTGGTGCCATCGATGCTGCCCGGCGCGACCGCCTGAAACCCGGTGTAGAGGCAGAACGCAAGCACCAGCACGCCCCAGACGATTGTGCCCGTGCGCGGGCGCAAACGGTCGGCTGACAGCGGGCGTAAGGGTGCTCCGCCCCCTTCGACAGGCTCAGAGAGCGTAACAGCAGGCTCCGCAGGGAGCGGAGCTGCTGGGATAGGTGCCTGGGCCCTCACGCTTGTCGAGGGGGCCGAAGCGAAGTTCTCGTGCTCGTTCGTGCTCATCGTGCCTGCTCCAACTCTTCGATGCGCTCCTTGAGCAGCTCGATCTGGTTTGTGCGATCCCAGTCTGACTGTGAAAAAGTTCCGCTGCTGTTCTTAATCTTGATGCTGCCACCGAGCAGTCGCACGTTGACGGTCATGCTTCCTGTGCTGCTCGAGCTGCCGCTGAGGTCTGTGACTGTGCGTGAGATGAGAACGCCGCTCTGCCGCCGTTCGTCGCCCGCTATGCGCTGGTCTCGGAACGCGCCTGCGAAGATGTTCGCCTTCACCTCTGCCGGCACGCGGTCGGGCATGATCACGGTGGCGTTGCCCGCGAGCAACCACACATCGACCGTGCGCTCCTGCGCGCTGATACCTGAGAGATCGACCGTCGCGTTACCCGCGAGGGTGATCGTGGCGCTGTCGCCATGCGTGCCACGCGGCTGCACGTTGACGTCGCCGAAGGGCAAGAACTCGGTCTGCGTGGGCAGAGACACTCCCAGCGGGGCAAAAAAGAGCGCGACTACGCCGCAGAACGAGAGAAACCCGATCCACCCACTGTCACGGCCGCGAATGCCAGCGATGATAAGCAAGACAGCGAGCACCGAGACTCCCGCGACGAGACC
>JAPXTT010000110.1:0-4752 GCA_033812395.1 Leucobacter sp.
CTGTCACCAACGTTGATCGCACGATCGCTTCGGTCAAGCGCCACATGGGCACTGACTGGACCTGCGATATCGACGGCAAGAAGTACACGGCTCAAGAGATCTCGGCGCGTACCCTGATGAAGCTGAAACGCGACGCAGAGACCTACCTCGGCGACAAGGTCACCGACGCGGTAATCACCGTGCCCGCGTACTTCAACGACGCTGAGCGTCAGGCAACGAAAGAGGCAGGCGAGATCGCTGGCCTCAACGTGCTGCGCATCATCAACGAGCCCACCGCCGCTGCCCTCGCATACGGCCTCGACAAGGGCAAAGAAGACGAGCTCATTCTGGTCTTCGACCTCGGCGGCGGCACCTTCGATGTCTCGCTGCTCGAGGTAGGCAAAGACGACGACTTCTCGACCATTCAGGTGCGCTCGACCGCAGGCGACAACCGCCTCGGCGGCGACGACTGGGACGACCGTATTGTGACCTGGCTCAGCGAGCAGTTCAAGGCCACCACTGGCGTTGACGTTTCGGGCGACAAGATTGCCCGCCAGCGACTCAAAGAGGCCGCTGAGCAGGCAAAGAAGGAGCTCTCGAACTCGATGAGCACCCAGATTCAGCTGCCTTACCTCTCGCTCACCGAGAACGGCCCCGCGAACCTCGACGAGACCCTGACCCGCGCAAAGTTTGAAGAGCTCACCAAAGATCTGCTCGAGCGTACCCGCAAGCCCTTCAACGACGTGATCGCTGAGGCTGGCGTGAAGGTTGGCGACATCGCGCACGTGGTGCTCGTTGGCGGTTCGACCCGCATGCCCGCTGTCACTGAGCTCGTGAAGCAGCTCACCGGTGGCCGCGAGCCTAACAAGGGTGTCAACCCCGATGAGGTCGTGGCCGTGGGCGCTGCCCTGCAGGCCGGCGTGCTGAAGGGTGAGCGCAAAGACGTGCTGCTCATCGACGTCACCCCCCTGAGCCTCGGCATCGAGACCAAGGGTGGCATGATGACGAAGCTCATCGACCGCAACACTGCGATTCCGACCAAGCGCAGCGAGACCTTCACCACCGCTGACGACAATCAGCCTTCGGTTGCAATTCAGGTGTTCCAGGGCGAGCGTGACTTCACTCGCGACAACAAGCCGCTGGGCACGTTCGAGCTGACCGGCATCGCGCCGGCACCTCGCGGTATTCCTCAGATCGAGGTCACCTTCGACATCGACGCCAACGGCATCGTGCAGGTATCGGCGAAAGACAAGGGCACCGGCAAAGAGCAGACGATCACCATTTCGGGTGGTTCGACACTTTCGAAGGAAGACATCGAGCGCATGGTGCGCGAGGCTGAAGAGCACGCTGCAGAAGACAAGCAGCGCCGCGAAGAGGCCGAGACTCGCAACAACGCCGAGCAGCTCGCCTACTCAGTCGAGAAGCTCATTAGTGAGAACGACGACAAGTTGCCCGAAGAGGTGAAGACCGAGGTGCAGGTTGACCTCGACTCACTGAAGCAGGCGCTCGCGGGCGACGACGCGGCAGCCGTGAAGACTGCTGCTGACAAGCTTGGAGAGAGCCAGCAGAAGATCGGCCAGGCAATCTACGAGGCTGCTCAGGCCGAGGCCCCAACCGCAGACGCTGCCGACGAAGCATCGAACGATGACGACGTGGTCGACGCTGAGGTTGTCGAAGACGACGAGGAGAAGAAGTAACCATGACGCAGCAAGAGGATCACACGCCTGACGGCGTGGAGCCCTCTGCTGTTGGTGCCGAGGGGTCGGAGGGCGTGACAAACGCCCCCGGCCCTCAGGCCGATCAGCAAGAGAGCGAGCTGACCGTCGACGACATCTTGAGCTCTGCGCAGAGCGAGGCGGCTGCCGAGGCTGAGGCAGCCGAGGCCCCCGTTGACCCACTCGATGACGCGGCAAACCCGTACCTCGAAGACCTGCGCCGCATCACGGCTGAGTACGCGAACTATCGCAAGCGCACCACCGAGAACGCCGAGATCGAGAAGCAGCGCGCAAAAGCTGCAGCGGTGAACCCGCTGCTGTCGGTGCTCGACGATCTCGACCGCGCCGAGGCGCACGGTGATCTCGAAGAGGGCAGCGCCTTCGCCACGATCGCGCAGAAGCTGCGCGGCTCGTTTGAGCGCATGGGGCTTGTGGGCTTTGGTGAAAAGGGCGAGGTCTTCGACCCGCAGGTGCACGAGGCAATCGCGCAGCTGCCAATGCCCGGCACCGAGCAGCCGACGGTGCTCGACGTGGTCGAGCGCGGGTACCGTTTGGGCGAGGTGGAATTGCGCCCCGCCAAGGTAGCGGTGGCGGTGCCGGCCGATGGCTAGTCAAGACTGGCTCGAGAAAGACTTCTACCAGATTCTGGGTGTCTCGAAAGACGTGAGCGATGCCGAGCTGAAGAAGACCTATCGCAAGCTGGCTCGTAAGTATCACCCCGACTCGAACGCGGGCGATGCGGCTGCCGAGACGAAGTTCAAAGAGATCAGCGAGGCATTTTCGGTGCTCTCTGACAAAGAGCAGCGCTCAGAGTACGATCAGATTCGTGCGATGGGGGCCGGCGGTGCCCGCTTTACCTCGGGCGGTCAAGGTTTCGAAGATATCTTTGGCGGCATGTTCGGTGGCGGCATGGGTGGCCACGGCGGCCCCGGCGGCACCGGCGGCCAGCGTTTCACCTTTCAGCAGGGTGGTGGCGCTGGTGGCTACGAAGATATCTTTGGCGGCATGTTCGGTGGCGGGCCTCGTGCTCGCGGCCCGCAGCCCGGCCGAGACCTGACTGCTTCGACCACGCTCGATTTCGAGACAGCTGTTCGAGGCGATACCGTGACGCTGCAGACGCCGAACGGTCAGGTGAAGGTCAAGATTCCGGCTGGTGTCGAAGACGGCAAGCGCATTCGTGCGCGCGGCAAGGGCGAGCCGAGCCCGAACGGTGGCCCCGCTGGCGATCTGATACTGACGGTACAGGTGCGCAAGCACCCGGTGTTTGAACGCGCGGGCAACAACCTGCGCGTGAAACTGCCGGTGACCTTTGTTGAGGCGGCGCTCGGTGCGACGATCGAGGTGCCGACGCTTGGCGGCGCCCCGGTGAAACTCAAGATGCAGCCCGGCACCCCCAGCGGGCGCGTACTTCGGGTCAAGGGTCGCGGTGTGCACACCACGAAGGCAACCGGTGATCTGCTCGCCGAGGTGCAGGTGGCGGTGCCTTCTCACCTCAGCGATAAGGCCCGCGAGGCGCTCGAGGCCTTCGAAGCAGAGATGCCAGATGAGTCGCCGCGGGCAGATCTGCTCGCACGCGCGAACAGCAAGTAATCGCTAGCAAATCACGATAGATTGGTGTAGCTCATGCCGCAGCCGAGACAGCAGATGGATCGCTTTACCCCGATCTTCGCGATCGCGGCTGCGGCAGAGCTCGCCGAGATGCACCCGCAGACACTGCGCCAGTACGACCGAATTGGCCTCGTGTCACCGCAGCGCACGAGCGGCAACACCCGCCGCTACTCGCTGCACGACATTGAGCAGCTGCAAGAAGTTGCGAGGCTGTCGGCCGAGGGGCTCAGCCTTGAGGGTATTCGGCGCGTGCTGCAGCTCGAAGACGAGGTGCGCGAGCTGCAGGGTCGCGTGCGCGAGCTCGAGCGCGCCCTCTCTGACGAGATGCTGAATCGCCCAGAACGTCGCGTCTTCGCGGCCGGTCAGGCGGGCGAGATTATTACCATGCGACGAGGATCGCGGCTTCGCCGCAGCGCCGAGGTCGTCGTGTGGAGGCCCGACGGGCGCTGAGCCCCGGGTGGGCCCCATCCCTTCCTCGTTCACGCCGACTCTTTTGCCTGCTGTGCGAGGTGACCTCGAGGCTGGACCTCTGCGAGTGGACCCCGCGAGTGGATAGGAAACCGTCGAGTGGATACCTTATCTGCCGTGGATAAGGGGTCCACTCGGCGGTTTCCTATCCATTCGGCGTAACAGTGTCGGGCTGGATGGGGCTGAACTGGGCGGGGTTTCGTCGCGGGTGGCAGAATGGGGCGGTGACCGAATCGCCCGCGCAGCTCGCCGAACTCGAGGCATTCTTTGCGCAGCTCTCGCGTGAGCCCGACTTCGACGCGCCCGAGTTGCTGGCCTACGACGCGGCCGATCTGTTGCTCTTACAGGCCGCGCTTGAGCGGCTGAATTTCGTCTCGGGATCGGCCTGTTCTGTGAAGAGCGGCACCGTGGTTACTATTGGCGACCGCCACGGAGCACTCACACTCGGCGCAGCCAAGGTGCTCGGCGCAACTGGCATCAGGGTGCACCAAGACCCACTGCTCTCTGAGCGGGCGCTCGCCGCAAACGTCGAGCGGCTACAGCTTGGCGCTGATCCCGCGTCGGTGTTTGCCCATCACCCGCTTGGCGAGGCGCTGCTCGAAGGTGCGAAGCTCGTGCTGCTGCAACTGCCGAAGTCGCTCGCCGAACTCGAAGAGATCTCGTACAGCGTTGCGCGCTTTGCAGACCCCGACGTAGTGTTGCTCGCTGGTGGGCGCGACAAACACATGAGTCGTGGTATGAACGAGGTGCTTGCGCGACACTTTGACGATGTCACCGCGAGTCGGGGCTGGCGCAAGGCGCGTGTGCTCACTGCCCGAGCACCGAAGTCTGATGCGGCGCTCGGTGCAGCGCCGTTTCCGCAGTTCGCGGGCGACCCAGATATTTCGTTTAAGATGGCGGCGTTCGGCGCAACCTTCGGCGGCGCAACCCTCGACCACGGCAGTCGGCTGCTGCTGCGCACACTGAGCGATCAGCCGCCCCC
>JAPXTT010000111.1:0-4744 GCA_033812395.1 Leucobacter sp.
CTGCCGGGCATGCGGCTCAGTTGGGGCGGCCGGTTGGCGCGGTTCCAGGCCCGATCACATCGGCTGCTTCCGCGGGGTGTCACAAGCTTGTGCGGGAATACGATGCGGTGCTCGTGACAAACGCGAGGGAGGCGTGCGAACTCGTCGGGGTCGATGACACACTCCCCATCTTCGGGAATGCGAACGGAACCGAGAGCGAGCGAGACGGGGCATGGGAGCGACGAGTGCTTGACGCGCTGCCCCTGCGCGGTACACGAGCACTTGCCGAGATCGCGAAGGCCTCTGGGCTTACCGTCGAGCAAACTGGGGGAGTGCTCGCCGAACTTGAACTGCTTGGCAGGGTAGGTCGCCATGAGGCGCCCGGCGAGGCGAACCTGCGATGGTCGTTGCTTCGCCGACAATGAGATGATGAGGTTGGACGAAGCGATCAATGGGTTCCTCAGAACCGTTGAGTTCGAGTACGGCTACTCGCCGCACACCGTCAAGGCCTATCGAAACGATCTGAGGTCCCTCGTCGCCTTCGTCGAGGCTGATGAACCAGGCGGTCAGCCAGAGACCGTGGATGTCTCGGTGATTGATTTGGAGCTGCTCCGCAGCTGGCTCTGGGATCGACAGCAGCGGGGCTACGCCGCAGGCACCATCGCCCGCGGTGTGGCAACCGTGAAGTCATTCGGCAGCTGGCTCGAGCAACGACACATTCTGCCGGGCAGTCCAGCTTCCAGGCTGCAAGCACCAAAACAAGCGAAGCCGCTCCCGCGAGTGCTCAGTGAACAGCAACTCGAACGCATCCTCGACCGGGCAGAACACCGCGCGCTAGGGGGCGATCCACGTGCGTGCAGAGACCGTGCGATACTCGAGCTGCTGTATGCGACCGCGCTGCGGGTGTCCGAGTTGTGCACACTCTCCCTCGCCGGGGTTGATCTGCAGAGCCGCTCCATTCGTGTGACAGGAAAAGGCGATAAAGAGCGAATCGTTCCCCTCGGTGCGCCAGCTGCTCGAAGCATCGACGACTACCTGCAGCTGGCCAGGCAACAGCTACTCGCGCTGGCAGCTGGCCGCGATCCAGGTACTCTTTTTCTCGGAAACCAAGGCCGCAGTCTGACGCCCAGCGCGGTGTATCGTCTGGTTTCACGCGAACTCGAACACGAACCAGGCAACGGACCAAGCGGCCCCCACACGTTTAGGCACAGCGCAGCCACGCACCTGCTCAATGGTGGCGCGGACCTGCGAGTGGTGCAAGAAATGCTTGGGCACGCGAGCCTCAACAGCACCCAGGTCTATACGCACGTGTCTTCAGAACGCCTTGCCCAAACATACCGCCAGGCTCATCCAAGAGCCTAAGCTGGCACGGCCAAGTCGGCTGCGGCAAGAAACGCGTGAGACCACGCTGCTGACCCGAGCACAGAGGCTCAGGCCAGCAGCACGACTCAGGCGAACAAACTCGATCCGAGCGTGTCGCCAGGGGTAAAGCCGGGCAAGATCGCAAAGACCCCAGAACCCACGTGCGTGATCCACTCGTTCAACATGTCGACCTCGTCGAGCCGCTGTTGAATCGGCACGAACTGGGTCAATGGATTGCGCTGGTAGCAACCAAACAACAGCCCAGACTCGGTTCCGTCGTCGTAGTTCACGGCACGCCGGAAGATGCGCTCAGCTGGATCAGTCGAGTGCGCTCGGCGAATGTGCGACGCCGTCGGAATCAGTGGGAACCCCAACTGATTCTTTGCATCGAAATCAGATGGTGTGTGCTCACCCACATCGCCCGCAACGGCACTCAGTGGAGACCCGTCACTAAGGCGACGCCCAATGGTGGCCTCCCGCCCGGGGCGATCCACCATGTCCCAGGTATCGAGTTCCATTCGAATGCGCCGCAGCACGAAAGCACTGCCACCTTCGAGCCAGCCCGCGTCGGCCCCCAGCCAGATGAGCGAGTCGAAATCCTCTTCCTCCTGTGACGGGTTAACGGTGCCATCGACCTGACCCATGAGGTTGCGCATTGTTCGCCCGCTGTCTTCCGACCCGCGCGCCTGACGGAAGCCTTGCTGGCTCCACAGCACGTCAGCGAAACCGACGAGATCTCTGTTGAGCATTCGGCTTGCGTGGGCGATCGGAAGCGCATCGTCTGCCTGCACGATCAGCAGGAGATCCCCGCCATCGAAGCCACCACCCAGTTGATCCCGTGAGAACGCTGGCAGCGGCGCAAGCCACTCCGGGCGCTGTGCAGGATTGATGCGATCCACGAGCGCAGGCCCGACCCCTACGGTGATGGTGAGGCGAGCCGGTCGTGCGGCCAATTCGGGCTCAGGATCGGCAAGCGGCGCGGCACCCGACGTGAGGCCCTCAATATCGCCGGTGAGGATGCGGAACATTCGTTGCAGCGAAGCAGCATCGACTTCTGGGCGAAGCTCATATGCCACAAAGCGAGTATGCGAGGCGGGTGGGGTGATCACCCCTGCCTGGTGGGGGCCGTGACAGGGGAGCGATTCGAGACCGAACCCGATGCCCTTGCCGCCAAGGGGCGAGACCTCGGTGCCGACGCTCAGCGCCTCGTCTGCGGCAGGCGGGGCCTCGACTCGGCGGGCTGCCCCGATGCCGAGCGCACTGCCAGCACCCAGGAGGCCGCCGAGGCCTAGGCCAACGGCGCCGCCAGTCAGCAGCGCTCGTCGGCCTAGGGGAGTCGATCTCTGCGAGGGTTGCGCCTCGTCAGTAGGCTTCGGCTCAGTTCTCGGCATGCTCCTGGTCCATCTCGTGTGACCCATTTTCCCCGTTGTAGCTCTCATTTGCGCCGGCGTAATCTTTGACGAGCACAGTGAACTCGCTTGAGGTCACCTCGCCGTTGGGCGCCTTGAGCTGCAGGGTGAAGGTTACTTCGTCACCTGCGAGCAGGTCCCGGCTCAAATTCATGAGCATAATGTGGTTCGCCCCAGGTGCAAGCTCAAAGGTTCCTTCGGCGGGAATGACCACCTCGCCCTTGATCTTTTGCATTACCCCGTCAGCGGTGACCTCATGGAGTTCCACCATGCCAGCGGCGTCGCTTTCGACGCCGGTGATGATCAGATCTTCGGGTGAGCTGCTCGTCAGTGTGCCGAATACTCCGGTCATACCGCCTGCTGTGGCCGACTTTGCCCAACCATTTTCTAACGTGACGGCGACTGCTTGCGTTGCAGCTTCTTCGGTCTGCACGGTCGACGCCGTTGGAGCGGTGTCTCCCGAGCATGCGGTCAGCAGCGGGGCGGCGCAGACGAGAGCTGACGCCGCAATGACTGTGGTGAGTGTGTGTCGCATTAGTGTGTTTCTCCGTTTTCAGTATTTTTCGCGCGTTCCGACTGGGTCGCGCCTTCGGCAGTTGCCGGTGTGTTCTTTTTGCGTCGCATAGCCACAACGGTGGCGATCGCAGCAATCGCCAGGGCAGCGGCGATTGCGATCCATGCACCAAAGGGCAGACTCGAGGTTTCGCTTGCAGATTGCGTGGTCATCTCGCCAGGCTCATCCGCAGACTGCGATTCGTCGGCTGGCTGCTCGCCGTCTGAGGCGAGTTCTGGTTCACCGAATTCCCACTTCACGCCGTTCTCAGTTTCGCTACCGACGAGGGTGAACGCCCCTGAGATGGGGTGACCATCACTCGATACCACCCGCCAGGCGACCGAGATCGGCTGGTCGATTCCGGGCATACGCAACTCTTGGGTGACGTCCCGCCCAGAGATCACCGGTGTGCCCTCGAGCAAGTCGGCCCCATCGGGCCCGCTTGCGATGAGTTCTGAGCCGACTTCCATGATGTCGTTGCTGAAACTCAGCGTGACCGCCACGGTGGTTCCGTCTTCGCTCATCACGGCGTTCGTTCCGACGAGTTCGTCGTGCGCAAGCGCGGGTGAGGCTGCGGCGAGGCTGAGCCCTGCCGCGACGAGAGTCGCAACGCCCAACGCTGCGATTCGATGGAGCACGCGCCTGGGTGAGGCAGTGTGGTTCTGCATTTCGAGTCTGTTCCTTGCTCCGCTTCGCGCACCGGAATGGGCACGCATGGCGGGTCAGCGGTGATACCGCCGAGAGACGACTCCGGCGGCTACATGGTGAATGCAGGTGTGGCTGGCGGCCCGCGATGACTGATCGCGCTGAGGAAGGCCTGCTTCTTCTGTGCGACACCGGCTGTGTGCAGCGCGAGGATCGCCTTGCGCCGCGGCAAGCAGACCGCGAGTGGCAGGGTGGCCGGCAGGGCCCTGCGGAGTACCCGTAGGAGTTGACCCGCTGCGTGTTCGCCCCAGTGCATCAGCGCAATGGTGAGTGCCGCGGCAACTGCGTGAGAGGCCCACATCCATGCGTCGGCCGCCCCCGCGGCAGTGAGCTCGGGTAGGAACTGAGCGGCGCTCAGATGCGACGCGTGCGGGGAAGAGGCAAGGCCCGATGCGGCCGCCGTTGATCCTTGCCCCTGGGCGACACCGAGACCCGCAAATGACCAGTGGTAGACGAACTGCGAACTGGCAACGGCCAGTGTGAGCCGCCACAGCGATCCGAACTTGCCCGCGAGCAAGATGCACAATGGCATCGCGAACATCGTCGTGGCAACCACCGCAAGCAGAGTTGTTTCGCCGCCAGCAAGACTGTGTGACGCGGCGGCGAGCAGTGTGGCGGCGAGCGCACCAAACGCACCCCGCGCGGTACGAACCGCACGGCTCATGCGTGGCCGCCTATTCACGCCCTTAAGTTTACTCCTTCTTGGGCGGGGTCTTCACCGGTGCCGTTCTGGTTC
>JAPXTT010000112.1:0-4694 GCA_033812395.1 Leucobacter sp.
GTGATTCGGTTGCTGGCATGTAAAGCACTCGCCCGAGCACGCGAACCCATTCGGTGGAACCGTAACCGATGTAGGGGATGACGCCCGGGGTGCGCCCTCGCTTCACTACCCGACGCTCGCGAAAGCGGTGCACCCAGTCGTCAAGTCGTGCCGCGAACTTCGGGCGACTGTCTGGTTGTCTGGCTTCGGTCACCTGACCAGTCTAGGGGAGGCCGGAAATTAGCCCAGGTGGCCACGACACGCTGAGGTCACAGGCCAGACCGAGGTATTACTTCGTGGCGAATAAGGTTTCACTCGACATCAAGACTGATTCGCATCGCACCCCGGGCGTCGATAAAATTGTTGTTGACCGGCAAGAACCGGTAGATCCGAGGGGTATTACCAGCCCTTGCCGGAGCTCACTATGAGAGTGCGTCACCTCACAGTGGCCGCTCGGCACGTTCGGAGAACTCGTGAACGAATTCTTAGATGCGTTGACACTCGCCCGCTGGCAGTTTGGGCTTACAACGCTGTACCACTTTCTGTTTGTCCCGCTGACGATTGGCCTCAGCCTACTGGTCGCGATTTTGCAGACCGCATGGGTGCGCACCGGCAAAGTGAAGTACCTGCGGCTGACGAAACTCTATGGCAAGGTCTTTCTGATCAACTTTGCAATGGGCGTCGTGACCGGCATCGTGCAGGAGTTTCAGTTCGGCATGAACTGGTCAAACTACTCACGCTTCGTGGGTGACATCTTTGGTGCTCCGCTCGCGATGGAAGGCCTCATCGCGTTCTTTCTCGAAGCCACCTTCATAGGCCTCTGGATTTTCGGCTGGGACAAACTGCCGAAGAAACTGCATCTTGCGACCATCTGGGCAACCTCGATCGCCACTATGCTCTCGGCCTATTTCATTCTGGCGGCAAACGCGTTCATGCAGAACCCGGTTGGGTACGAGCTGAATCCTGAGACACAGCGTGCAGAGCTCACCGATATCGTCGCGGTGCTTACCAACCCGGTCGCGCTCTGGCAGTTTCCGCACACCATCTTTGCCTCGGTGATGTTTGGCGCCACAGTGCTGGTCGCCGTGGCAGCGTGGCATCTCAAGCGCAACCAGTATGTTGACGAGATGAGAGCTGGCCTGCGCTTCGGGCTCTGGGCAAATATTCTCGCGTTCTTGGGCGTTGGGCTTACCGGGCATTCGCTTGGCATGACCATGACGCAGACGCAGCCGATGAAGATGGCTGCAGCTGAGGCGCTGTACGCGAACGCCTCAGGCGCTGACGCTTCTTTCTCGATCTTCAGCCTCGGCACTCCTGACGGTCTTCACGAGATATTCTCAATTCGAATTCCGTACCTGTTGTCATTCCTGTCAAATGGTGACTTTACTACCGAGGTTGAGGGCATCAATAACCTTCAAGCCGAATACACTGCCCAGTTCTGTGGAGACTCAGCATCAGTGCTGACCTGCCCGAGCGATGGCATGTTCGTGCCTATCATCTGGGTGACCTACTGGGCATTCCGTTGGATGATCGGGCTCGGGGCGCTTGCAACTCTTGTATCGGTGGTTGGTCTGTGGCTGACCCGCAAGAATACAGACGTTCCTGCTTGGGCGTGGAAGGTCGCGATCTGGACAGCGCCGATTCCAATGATCTCATCGCTCGTTGGCTGGGTCTTCACCGAGATGGGTCGTCAGCCGTGGCTCGTATTCGGCGTGATGACCACAGAATCTGGGGTCTCGCCGGGGGTGCCTGGCTGGGCCGTGCTGGTCTCACTGATCACCTTCACACTCGTCTACGGTGCACTCGCGGTGGTCGAATTCAAGCTCATATTGAAGGCCGTGCAAGCCGGGCCACCTGAGATCGAAACTTCGACCGACAGCGACGGCGAAAATGGCGGCGACGTCGACCACTCCAAGCTCGCGACGGTCTACTAGAAAGACACGGTTATGGATCTCACACTTTTCTGGTTCTTGCTCGTCGGCGTGCTGCTGATCGGCTACTTCGTGCTTGACGGCTTCGATTTCGGTGTTGGCATGGCACTGCCGTTTCTCGGTAAAGACAACGTCGACCGCCGGCTGATTATCAATACGATCGGCCCGGTCTGGGATCTCAACGAGACCTGGCTCATCGTTGCCGGCGCCTGCCTTTTCGCGGCGTTTCCCGAGTGGTACGCCACCATGTTCTCGGGGTTCTACCTTGCGCTCCTGCTCATTCTCGTAGCACTGATCTTCAGAGGGGTCTCGTTCGAGTACCGCCACCAGGGCAAAGGCCCGAAGTGGACCGGTTGGTTCGACCAGTTCATTTTCTGGGGATCGCTGCTGCCCCCGCTGCTCTGGGGCACCGCGTTTGCAAACCTTGTGCAGGGGCTACCTATCGAGCCGCTCGAAACCGGTGGCTGGGTCTACACAGGCACACTGCTCACCTTGCTGAACCCCTACGGTCTGCTCGGTGGCCTGACGGTGACGCTGCTCTGCTTCACCCACGGGCTTGTATTCATCGCACTCAAAACGGTTGGTGACATGCGTGAGCGCGCTCGTAAACTTGCCACCAAGGTTGGCGCGGTGACGATCCTCGTTGCTGCCGGGTTCTTGGCCTGGACTGTGCTGTTACGAGTGGGCCAGCCCAATTTTGTGATCGTTCTGTCGCTTTCTGTGCTTGCCGCAGTAGCGTTGATTGTTGGTGTGGTGAGCAACTTGCGTGGTCGTGAGGGCTGGGCGTTTACGTTCAACGCAGCGACTATCGCATTTGCTCTGTTGGCGATCTTCATGGCGCTGTTTCCATACCTGATGATCTCGAATATCAACGAAGCGTACTCAATGAGCATTCAGGGGGCCGCAAGCTCGCAAAAGACGCTCGAGCTGATGACTTGGGTGGCTGTGTTTACACTTCCGTTGGTACTTGCTTACCAGGCGTGGACCTACTGGATTTTTAGAAAGCGACTCTCGCGCGATCAGATTCCAGCTGATGACCACTTTGAGAGCGAAGAGAAAGGCAACGCGGCAGTTGCCGCGTAACTCGTCGCACAGGCCTTTGCGCCTCACCTACAATTGATCTGATGAAGCCCTTCGACCCGAGACTCCTGCGCTATGCGCGCGGTGCACGCACCGTTCTCGGGCTCGGAGGGCTTCTCGGCGTCATACGCACGCTCGCAGTCATCGCGTGGTGCTGGTGTATTGCTCAGTCAATCGCGCTGTTGGTGTTGCCGGTGTTGTCGATATCTCGTGGCACGGGTGGCGCAACGGGGCAAGTTGCAGAGCATTCGTACGATGCTAGCGCGCTGCCGTGGCTGATTGGGGGCGGGCTGCTCGCCCTTGTGGTGCGCTCGGTGTCATCGTGGGCGATGGACGTGCTCGCTGCGCGTGGGGCGGTGCGTGTGAAGTCGCAGCTTCGGGGCGCAGCACTCGACGCCATCGACGCTCGCTCGCCAGATGTGCTTGCCTCAGGGGCCGATTCGAGCACTGCGACCGCGCTTGGGCGTGGTCTTGACGCTCTCGATGGCTATTTCTCGGGCTACTTGCCACAGCTCATTTTGACGTGTTGCGCAACACCGCTCATCGTGCTCGCTGTGCTGCTCGCCGATCCATTCAGCGGGCTGGTGGTCGTCATAGTATTTCCGGTGATACCAGTGTTCATGGTGCTGATCGGGCTCGCAACACGCGGCGTGCAGCAAAAGCAGTGGCAGCAGCTACAGCACCTCTCGAGGTCGTTTCTCGACGTGGTCGAGGGGCTGCCAACACTGAAGATTTTCAGACGAGAGTCGCGCCAAGTGCAACGCATTTCTCGCGAGACCAGCGAATATCGCAGTCGCACCATGCAGGTGCTTCGAGTCACTTTTCTTTCGGGTTTTGTGCTCGATCTCGCCGGCACGTTCTCTATTGCCCTTGTCGCGGTCACTGTCGGCACACGCCTCGTAGCGGGTGAATTTTCACTTGCCCTCGGCCTTTTCGTGCTGCTGCTTTTGCCCGAAGCGTTTATTCCGATTCGTGCGGTGGGCGCAGCGTTTCACGCCTCGACCGAAGGCCTTGCCGCGGCAGAGCAGGTCTTTGAGATTATCGAGGGTTCTGAAGATGCCACACGCTCACGGGTTGCGCCTCAGCAGCTACATTTGAGCGAGTCTCGCACGATTGCCTTTCACAGTGCCGAGGTCACACGCGGCAGCCATACAATCGGGCCAGTGTCGTTCGAGGTGCAGCCCGGCGAAGTAGTTGCACTCGTTGGCCCTTCGGGCGCAGGTAAGAGTTCGCTGGTTTCTGCGCTGCTTGGCTTTGTTGATGTATCGCGAGGATCGCTCAGCCGCCCAAACACGCTTGCCTGGGTAGGGCAACGGCCTGGCCTCTTGCATGGCAGTGTTGCCGAGAACGTTGCGCTCGGAGACGACGAGGCTGATCCCGCGCTCGTGAGGCGTGCGCTCGATGCCGTAGGCCTTGAGGGCGTCGCAGGCGACCACGTGCTTGGGGCGCAGGGGGCCGGTCTTTCAGGTGGTCAATCGCAACGTGTATCGATTGCTCGAGCCCTCTACCAGGCCTGGCGGCGCGACTCAGCAGCTCTTGTGCTCGACGAGCCGAGCTCGGCGCTTGACGCTGAGAGCGAGGCGCGAATCGCAAGTGTGCTGCGTGATGAGGCGGTTCGGGGTCGCGCGGTGCTGCTGATTAGTCATCGCCCTGCACTCATCGAGAGTGCTGATCGGGTTGTGAGTATCGGGGGTGCGGTGTGAG
>JAPXTT010000113.1:0-4689 GCA_033812395.1 Leucobacter sp.
GTAATAGGCTTGGGTGGTGGCGCGGTCACCGACCTTGCGGGTTTCGTTGCTGCGACCTGGTTGCGGGGTGTGCGCCTCGTGCAGATCCCGACCACGGTGCTTGGCATGGTCGATGCCTCGGTTGGGGGCAAGACCGGTATCAATACAGCAGAGGGCAAAAACCTCGTTGGCTGCTTCTATGCGCCCGCCGCTGTAATCTGCGACCTTCAATTGCTCGCGACCCTGCCGCGAAATGAGATCCTTGCAGGTTTTGCAGAGGTGGCGAAGTGCGGTTTCATCGCCGAGCCCGAGATTCTCGACACGATCGAGGCCGATGTCGCTCTGGCAACCGACCCCTCGTCGCCCGAGTTTCGCCGCCTGGTCGAGCTTGCGATCGGTGTGAAGGCGCGCGTGGTGAGCGAAGACTTCAAAGAAGGTGGCCTGCGCGAGATCTTGAACTACGGGCACACGCTCGGTCACGCAATCGAGCACGCCGAGCGCTATCAGTGGCGCCATGGCGTCGCGATCTCAATTGGCATGGTTTATGCGGCTGAGCTCGCGCGAATGGCAGGTCACCTTTCAGACAGTGCGGTGGATCGGCACCGTCGCGTGCTCGGCCTGCTTGGCCTGCCTGTCGCGTACCCTGCGGGGCGGTGGCCCGGGCTGCTCGCCACAATGCAGCGCGACAAAAAGGCGCGTGCGGGCATGCTGCGCTTCATCGTGCTCGACGACATCGCGAAGCCGCGCGTGCTCGCGGGGGTCGACGAGTCAGTGCTGCAGTTCGCCTACCAAGAGATCGCGAACTAGCTCAGTTAGCGTGGGCGGGCTTTGTTTCGTGCGTGAGCTACCCGAGACCCTACGATAACGTCGAGACCCTACGGCAATCACTGTTTTTAACGTGGGATCTCGGCACAACTGTAGGGTCTCGGTGTTGGGGCCGATGGTGGCTGGGCCAAATGTGGCGCGATGATGGTGTGAGATCGATCTAAAGTGTGCCGCGATCAACGTGGCCAGCGCGGCACTGGCACACTTGCGGCATGCAGCCAGCGAGCAAAGTGCAAAGCGGTCGGCACTTCTGGGTACCCCCAGCGCACGAACCCGTTGCCGGTTCGGGTGCTGATCCACTCGCTGCGGCGTTTCTCTATGTAGACCACTTCGTCTGCGGTTTTGCCGTTTCGAAAACGGGCATCAGTGTATTTTTGCTTTCCGTCACACTCGCCGAAGAGTCGCAGACCGAGTAGTTCGAAGTCAACGAAGTATGTGACTCCTCCCGGCCCTGGCACCGGCACCTGCAGTGCGACCTCGAAAGCGAGGCGGCGCAGCTGCAGATGGCTGACACTCTCGAGCACAGAGTCAGTTACCGGGGTTGCCAGACTGAGCAACCGTTTTGCAGCCCTCACCCCGCGTGCCCCGCGTTGGTCATGCAGCTGGCGATCGATATCTTGCCGCCACTCACCGAGTCTCTGATCGTCGATAGCGCGATGCACTCTGAACTCCGATCGCAGAAACCCGTCGGCGCAAGCGATAGCTGTTTCAGCTGGGGCACTTTTGCAGAGATCGAGCACTGTTCGCTCCGGTGAGGTGCAGCGCATGCCTTGTACAGTAACCACTTCGTGATCGTACAGTGGCGATTGATGACGAAGCACACCCGCGCTGTTTCTCTTGCTTCTACCGCCCGACCTGCTGACGTTGATGTGCACGAGGCTGTCAACGCGACTATAGACGGGCAAGTCGAGCAGCACCGCTGCACTGAGGTGTGAGAACACTGGTGGGTGGTGAGCTGCTCGGTGCACCGCAATGAGACGTAGAAGGTGGCGATCTTCGTGTCGAAGCGTTTTCAAAAACCCGCGTTCGACGTACCAGCCGTGGTGCACGTGCACGAGCGATTGCGGATTATCAGCATGTATGTCGCGTTCACGACGGGCGGGTCTCCCAGTCAGCCGCGCAGAGAGCTTGGCGAGACGTTCTTCGATCTTCATCTCTTGATCTTGACCGGCGCACGAGGGCGCCGAGTGCGGTTTCGAGAAATCTGTGGATAGCGTGCGTTGAGGCGAGGCTGTGAGCGACAAGTGACGGCCAGAAATCTGGGGCACCTGGCGACGCTGACACATCGCCTAAGATTGAAGCGTGACCGTGCAGCGCATCAACCCGAGCATTTTATCAGCCGACTTCGTGAACCTGCAGGCCGAGCTAGAGGCAATCCGCACTGCCGACCTCGTGCATGTCGACGTAATGGATAATCATTTCGTGCCGAACCTCACCATGGGTCCGCCCATTGTTGAGCGCATTCAGGCGGTTTCGCCGATCCCGCTCGACATGCATCTGATGATTTCTGATGCCGACCGATGGGCTCCCGGCTACGCCGAACAGGGCGCATACTCGGTGACTTTTCATGCAGAGGCTACCGATGACCCGGTACAACTTGCTCGACGTATTCGCGAGATCGGGGCACGAGCCGGCATTGCGTTGAAGCCCGGCACTGACCCTGAGCCATACCTCGAGCTGCTGCCCGAATTTGATCAGGTGCTCGTTATGACAGTTGAGCCCGGTTTCGGTGGCCAGAAGTTCATGGCAGAAATGATGCCGAAGCTGAGCCGCTTCGCCGAGGCGAAGGCAAAGAGCGGCCTCGATGTGTGGTTGCAGGTTGACGGTGGCATCACTGTCGACACGATCGGAATTGCGGCTGAGGCCGGAGCCGACACCTTCGTCGCTGGTTCAGCCGTATACGGTGGAGTGCCCGAGCAGCGTATTGCCGAGCTCCGTGCAGCCGCGGCGAAGCATTCACACTAGCGTCACCCGAGCGTCACCGTGAACGGCGATTGCCGCATTCAAACCCGATACGATTGGTTAACGTGAAGACATTCGACGAATTGTTCGCTGAGCTGAGCCGCAAGGCCACCGAGCGACCCGAGGGTAGTGACACCGTGGCGCGACTCGACGCTGGCGTGCATAGCATCGGTAAGAAGATCGTCGAAGAGGCGGCCGAGGTCTGGATGGCAGCCGAGCACGAGACCGACGAGGCTTGCGCTGAAGAGATCAGCCAGCTGCTCTACCATCTGCAGGTGCTCATGCTGGCAAAGGGCATGAAGCTGCAAGATGTGTATCGATACCTCTAAACTGCATTTCTCCTAGACAAAGGATCTCCACATGCTGCGTGTAGCAGTCCCGAACAAGGGTTCGCTCTCAGAAATCGCCGCAGAGATGCTCGCCGAGGCCGGATATAGCGGCCGCCGCGACAGTCGCAAGCTCGTGCATCGCGACGCGCGAAATGACGTCGAGTTTTTCTACCTGCGCCCCCGCGATATTGCCACATACGTGGGATCAGGTGCGCTCGACGTTGGAATCACCGGTCGAGACCTGCTGCTCGATTCGGGGTCTGAAGCCCGCGAAATCGCACATCTCGACTTTGGCGACTCGACCTTTCGCTTCGCGGCTCCTGTTGGCGCGGGCATCACCGAGCTTTCGCAGCTTGAGGGCAAGCGCGTTGCGACGAGCTACCCGAAGCTCGTCGACGATTTCTTGAGCGAGCGTGGCGTCACAGCGAAGACGGTCAAACTCGATGGTGCGGTCGAGTCAGCAGTGCAGCTTGGCGTCGCCGACGCGGTGGCTGATGTCGTCTCGACGGGCGCGACGCTTGCAGCGGCGGGCCTCGAGATTTTTGGCCCCGTGATACTTGAGTCGACTGCTGTGCTCATTGGGGGGCCGAAGCAGCACGAAGGTATTGCGAGACTGCTGCGCCGCCTGCGTGGTGTACTCGTGGCCCGCAAGTTTGTGATGGTTGAGTATGACCTTGAAGAGTCGCTGCTTGCTGACGCGATCGCGATCGCGGGTGGCATCGAGTCACCCACGGTTTCGCCGCTGCGCGAGAACGGCTGGGTCGCGGTGCGTGTCATGATTCCGGCCGACGAGGCGAACGATGTGATGGATCAGCTTGCCGACATAGGCGCAAGAGCTATTCTCGTCACAGCTATTCACGCCGCAAGACTGTAAGAAGGGGTTCGCATGTCTGTTGCTGTACGTGTGATTCCGTGCCTCGATGTGGCAGCTGGCCGCGTCGTCAAGGGTGTGAACTTCTTGAATTTGCGCGATGCGGGTGATCCGGTTGAGCTCGCTGCGCGTTATGCAGAGCAAGGGGCTGACGAACTTACCTTCCTTGATGTGACCGCAACCGTTGACGACCGAAGCACGACCTACGATGTGGTTCGTCGCACTGCTGAGCAGGTATTTATTCCGCTCACCGTTGGCGGAGGCGTACGTAGCGATGATGACGTTGCAAGATTGCTCGGCGTCGGTGCCGACAAGGTCGGTGTGAACAGCGCCGCGATCGCCAGGCCAGAGCTGATCGGAGAAATCGCTGAGCGATTTGGCTCTCAGGTACTCGTGCTTTCGCTCGACGTGAAGCGAAGCGATCGAATGCCGTCAGGATTCGTCGTGACGACCCACGGCGGGCGCCGCGAGAGCGACCTCGATGCGCTCGAGTGGTGCCGTGAGGCGGTTGAGCGCGGGGCGGGCGAATTGCTCGTGAACAGCATGGATGCCGATGGCACGCTCGCAGGCTTTGACCTCGAGTTGACGAGACGCGTGCGCGATCTTGCCTCTGTGCCGGTGATCGCCTCGGGCGGTGCGGGCAAGCTCGAACACTTTGCACCAGCGATCGAGGCCGGTGCAGATGCAGTGCTCGCTGCATCTGTGTTTCACGACGGCACCTTC
>JAPXTT010000114.1:0-4687 GCA_033812395.1 Leucobacter sp.
GGGTGAAGGCATCGAAGCCGAGCATCTGCCTCGTATCTTCGAACGCTTCTACCGCGTCGACAACGCGCGCAGCCGTGATGGTGGCGGCACAGGGCTTGGGCTCTCAATTGCTCGCCACACTATGCGAGCCCATGGCGGCGACATCACTGTCTGGTCACAGCCAGGTGTCGGCTCGAGCTTCACCCTCACCTTTCCCCTCGTTGAAGAGAACGCACCCGCGAAGGGGCGTAAGCGCGAAAAACGCGCGGCACGCAAGAAGAAGGGCGACGCCACTCGCCTCGAAAAGGAGCACATCAAGTGAACTCACGCATTCTGCTCGTCGAAGACGAAAGCTCAATCTCTGAACCGCTCGCATTTCTGCTCGAACGCGAGGGGTACCGAGTGCAGATCGTCGCTGACGGCGCCGAGGCAGCCCGGGTCTTTTCTGATTCACACGCTGACCTCGTGCTGCTCGATCTGATGCTGCCCGGGCTGCCCGGCACCGAGGTTTGCCGAAGCATACGCGCAAAATCTCAAGTGCCAATCATCATGCTGACCGCAAAAGACAGTGAGATCGACATTGTGGTGGGTCTCGAGCTCGGCGCTGATGACTACATTACGAAGCCCTATTCAACTCGCGAGTTGCTCGCGCGCGTGCGGGCAGCTCTGCGCCGATCAGAGGCGACAGCGCCCGCAGAAGAGCTGTTTGATGAAGACGGCGTGCTCGACGAGCTCGGTGTGCGTCTCGATACCGAGCGCCACACGGTTTCGGTGCAGGGCGAAGAGGTAGCGATGCCGCTTCGCGAGTTTGAGCTGCTCGAACTGCTCATGCGCCATTCTGGTCGTGTGCTCACACGCGGGCAGCTGATCGACCGCGTCTGGGGCAGTGACTACTACGGTGACACCAAGACGCTCGACGTGCATATCAAACGCATTCGCTCACGCATCGAAAGCGACCCCAAGGAACCGAAGATGGTGACGACCGTGCGCGGCGTTGGATACCGCTTCGGATAGTCGCTTTCTGCACACCGCAAGAGCCGAGACGCAAAGTCATCTCAGCGCTGATCTCACGTCAGAAAAAACGAAACGCCCCAGGCAATAACCTGGGGCGTTTCGTGCGTTACGACGCTATTGGTCGCAAGCGGTGTCTTTGGGGCGACTACTCGGTAGGAGCCGCGGGTGCCGCAGCATCGGTCTCACCCTGTACTGTCTCGCCGGTTGCGGTCTTGCTGTCTGCTTCTGCCTGTTTCTCAAGCTTTCGCAGCTGCGAGGTCGACAGCACATACTGCTGATACTCGGCAAGGGTGCCGTCGAGCACAGGCACCTTGTACTGTGTTTCACCGCCGCCTGCAACCTCGAAGAAAGCTTCAACCGTTGCGCCGGCCTTCAGGCCCGCAATCGATACCAGCTGCGGCGCAACGTCACTGTCGGGGTTGCCGAACGACGTCGAGCCCGGAGCCAGGTTGAAGTCAGCACTAGCTTCGTTCGAGCCGTTTACGAAGGTGATGCGCACGATGGCGTCATCAGCGGAGTTGTTTACGCCGGTAAAGACGACATTGAAGTTCTCACCCGACTCGTCGGCGATGAGCAGCAGATTACGCACTGCAATATTTTCAATGGTGACATCAACACCATCGCTTGGCGCGTAGGGTTCGAGCGTTCCTTGCGGAGCGATCAGGCTGCAGCCCGTTGCGCCCAGGGCGAGAGCCGCCGCGAGAGCGAGAGACGAGGCGATCCGACGAGTCTTCAAGGTGTATCCTTTGATTGAGTGGGCGGCACAAATCGGCCTGGCGATTACATCAGACAGTTCAAATCATACTATCCGTGAAGTCGGCCTATGCCCATCTCACTCAAGAACGAGTGTGACATGGTCTATCGGCGCGCCGGAATAGCTGTTTCAGTTTCAGCTTTCATTCTCGCATGTAGCGTCGGTTGCGCTCCCACAGATATGAGCGAGCCCGAGCAGAAGATATCTCCGGCTGAAGCCGAGGTTGTGGCTGCTGACACCGTGTTTCGCATTGGCTCTAACACGAAGACGTTGACCGGCACCTTAATTTTGCAGCTGGTCGATGAAGGCAAGAGACATCTCGGTGACCCAGCATCGAAGTATTGGGCAGACGTGCCTGGCGGCGACCAGATTACGATTGAGATGCTGCTGAGTATGCGCAGCGGCCTCTTTAACTACACCGACGATGAGGCAATGGGAGCTGCGATGGTCGCAGACCTTGAGCGGGTATGGCAGCCGGAGGAACTGCTTGAGGTATCGTTCCGTCACGCTCCCCTGTTCGCGCCGGGTACCGAGTATTCGTACTCAAACACCAACACGGTGTTGTTATCACTGATCGCTGAGAAACTGACGGGTGAGAGCTATCAGTCACTCATTGCAGATCGCCTGACGTCGCCCTTGGGGCTTACGCACACGAGCATTCCAGACGCATACGACGTGAGCCTGACAGCACCCTTCTCACACGGTTACACCTTCTTCGATGCTGCCGATTTAGAGACGCAACCCGAAGACGTCACATTCATGAATCCGTCATGGTCGGGCGCAGCTGGCGCAGGTGTATCTACGGCGTCTGAGCTCGCCGACTGGGTCGAGGCACTGACCTCCGGCGCACTCCTGAGTGAGCAGTTGCAGGCCCAACGAATGGAGTCGGTTGTTTCGATACCCAGCGCCCCCGACCCCGAGAAGTTTGGGTACGGGATGGGCATCGCAAAGTTGCAAGGGCTCTATGGGCACAACCGGCAGCTGCCTGGCTTCAATTCGTTCATGGGATCAGACCCGACGTCAGGTCTCACAGTGATCATCTGGGCCAACGTCGCCCCACTCGCCGATGGTAACGGGCCGGCGAATCTGCTCGCTGGCACTGTGGTGCCTATGCTGCTTGACTAATCGCCAATCGAACTCGCACTGGCGCCCCTTTATCAGAGCATTTTCGAAGCCAGAGTGCGGGAGTGAGCCCACCTCGATGGCGGCGCGGCGTGTGGTAATATAGATACTTCGCTGATATAAGGAGCCACTCGATGCAATTTGAGGTCGGAGAGACCGTCGTTTACCCCCACCACGGCGCAGCGAAGATCATCGAGGTGAAGAAGCGCAAGCTTGGCGGCGAAGAGAAACTTTTTCTCAAGTTGCAAGTCAACCAGGGCGATCTCACTATCGAGGTTCCCGCAGAAAACTGCGACCTCGTTGGCGTGCGTGACGTTATTGACCAAGAGGGTCTCGAGCAGGTGTTCGAGGTACTGCGCGCGCCCTTCACCGAAGAACCGACTAACTGGTCACGCCGTTACAAGGCAAACCTCGAGAAGCTCGCTTCGGGCGATGTGATCAAGGTGAGCGAGGTTGTTCGTGACCTGTGGCGCCGCGACCAAGAGGTAAAGTCGCTTTCTGCTGGCGAGAAGCGCATGCTCGCCAAGGCCCGTCAAATTCTTGTCTCTGAGCTCGCACTCGCCGAGAAGACCGACGAGGGCAAGGCATCAGAGCTGCTTGACGAGGTACTCGCTTCTTGAGCCAGAAGCACCGCACATTTCTTTCACTTCGCCCCCGGGTCGCCCGGGGGCGAAGTTTTTTACCGTTGCACCACCGATCAGGGTGCCACCCGCACACAGTGACGCCCGCAGGGTAGGCTTGACACATGACGAACACCCTCATCCTGCTGCGCCATGGGCAGAGCGACTGGAACGAAAAAAACCTGTTCACCGGATGGGTTGATGTGCGACTCACCGAGAAGGGCCGCGGCGAGGCTGCAAACGCAGGCAAGCTGCTCGCCGAAGCAGGCCTGCTGCCCGACGTGCTTCACACTTCACTGCTGAGTCGCGCGATTCAGACTTCAAACCTCGCGCTTGAGAGCGCTGATCGCATGTGGGTTCCGGTGCGCCGCTCGTGGCGCCTGAATGAGCGCCACTACGGCGCCCTGCAGGGTCTCGACAAGAGTGAGACACTCGAGAAATACGGCGAAGCTCAGTTCATGGAGTGGCGCCGTTCATTTGACACTCCCCCGCCCGCCCTCGATGATTCAAGCGAGTGGTCGCAGGCAACTGACCCGCGTTATGCCGATATCGACGGCGAGCGCCCGCGCACCGAGTGCCTCAAAGACGTCATTGACCGCCTGTTGCCATACTGGAACAACTCGATTCTGCCCGATCTGCACGCAGGCAAGACCGTACTCGTCACCGCACACGGCAACTCACTTCGTGCGCTTGTAAAGCACCTTGACGGCATCAGCGACGAAGATATCGCAGCACTGAACATTCCGACCGGCATGCCCCTCATCTACGAAATCGATGAGAACAGCGCCGCGACCGGCCCAGGCCGCTACCTCGACCCCGAGGCCGCAGCCGCGGGTGCCGCAGCGGTTGCTGCGCAGGGCAAGCACTAACACGTAACCCGAAAGAGCCGATCACCCGAGTGTCAAGTGATCGGCTCTTTGCGTGAGCGAAGGGTCGCGACAGGCTCTTAGAGTCGCCTCAGGCGCGGAATCTCGCGTGTTCGCCCCGCGTCTGAGGGAACAATTACCTCTTGCGACGCAGCAATTCTCTCGCCGTCGGCGAGCACAATCTCGAGGGCCGCGTCTTCTGCCACTGAACGCTTCAGCAGCGCGAACGCAATCGCGCCCCACTCATAGTGCAGCGCTGATCGAGTGATGCGGCCTACCGGTCGTGCATCTGGCTCTGCACCGGCGAGATGCACGAGCGTGCCCCCCTCGGG
>JAPXTT010000115.1:0-4674 GCA_033812395.1 Leucobacter sp.
GCCCAGACCCGCACCCGGTCGAGCTCAGCCACGGTGCACCCTAGCCACGGCCGAACACCTCTGCCGGCGGCTCTGGGCTCGGTACCGCCTCGACATCGGTTACGGCGCGAGCGCCGCGAAGCCATTCGTCGAGTTCGCGGCCCACGAGCATGCGCGCCGGGTGCGGGCCGCCCGCAAGCAGCCTGGGCAGCCACTCGAGTTCATGATCGACGTTAGAGTTCGAAGCGAGCAGCACGACGTTGCCGAATCGACGCCCCTTGAGGGTTTGGGGTTCGCCGACCGCCGCAACGGTGCCGAACACTGCGGCAAGAGTCGCCACCTGCGAGCGGGTGAACGCCTGGCCAGTGCCGTCGGTCGTGTTGACCACCACCAGCCCATCGGGGGCGAGCAGGGGAGCGATCAGCTCGTAGAACTCGACGCTCGACACATGCGCCGGGGTGCGCGACCCTGCGAAGATGTCGACCACGACGAGGTCGATCGCGCCGTGCATGCCTTGTGGCAGCTTGCCGAGCACCTCGCGCGCGTCGCCGTGGCGCACGCGGATGCTTGCCCGCTTCGGCAGCGGCGCCGCCTCTCGCACGAGTTCGACGAGGGCGCTCTCGAGCTCGATGACCTGTTGCCTGCTGCCGGGTCGGGTTGCCTCGATGTAGCGGGGCAGCGTGAATGCGCCGCCGCCGAGGTGCAGCGCCGAGACGGGCTGACCCGGCGTGCGAAACAGGTCGATCGCATGCGCGATGCGGCGCACGTACTCGAAGAAGACCTCGCTCGGCTCGCGCAGATTGACGTGCGACTGCGGGGTGCCGTCAACGAGCAACTGGATCGCGCCGGGAACCCATCGATCCTCTTCGATCTCGGCGAGCAGCCCCGAGCTCAACGTGACCGGCTCGGGAAGCCTCACGCCGAGGTGCTCGCGGCGAGCCCGAGCTCGTCGATCTTGTGCTGCATGTCTGCGTTCGAGGGCTCTACCTGGTGGCTGCCGTCGCGGTACAGAATGACGGGAATGTTGGTGCGCCCGCTGATGTCTCGGGCCACATCAGCGGCCTCGGGGTCTGCGACAAGATCGATGTAGCGGTAGCTAGCGCCTGCGGCGTCGAAGACGCGCTTCGCGCGACGGCAGTCACCGCACCAGTCGGCACCGAAAATGATGGTCTCTTCGGTCGCGGTGGTCTCTGATGCTGCCTGCGGAGTGCTCTGCTCGTTCATGATTCAAGCGTACGCCGAGCCTCCGACATTCGTCGCGCTCGCTACTACGCTGCGAGCGAGCAGCGCTGCGAATCAACTTGCTCGGCCCGATCAGCCGGTTCTGACCGCAGCACTGAGCTGATTCACGCGGGCATCGGCGATCTGCAGGGCTCGCGACTCACGCTGCCTCCGCACGAAGAGAATCGCCTGAAGTGCGAGCTCGGGGTGCGCGGGGGGCGCCGGCGACACGAAGTGCTCGGTCTCGGCGAGTAGCGACGCGGCAACGTGCAGCCGGGCGGCCGGTTCCATCGCGGGCGCATGCGCGAGAAACTGCGTGATTCTGCGACTGAGCCGGTCTGGCAGCACCGCGACGTCTGCGAGCTGTGCCCAACCCTCGAGTTGGGGCGGCAACACGGCCGGAGCAATCGCCAGCGGTTTCGTGCGCACCCGCTGGCAGTACGTGCCCGCGAGCAGGTCACCGAGGCGCTGCGACCGGGGCGAGAACGCCCCCGAGACGATCGCGATGGCACCGAGCGTCATGTAAATCTCGAGCACCCCGATCAGGGCGCGAATGATCGAGTGCCGCATGGTGATGGCACCGCCATCGGTGCGCACGACTCTGCCGCCGATCGCGAGCTTGCCGAGGCTGCGCCCCCGCATGGCGATCTCGATCGTGCAGGGCAGCACCACCAGAGCGATCACGATGGTGACGACCATGAGGATCCTCGAGGTCGCCTCATCAAGCAACCCGATCTCGCCTGCCCACGAACCCAGCCACCCGAAAAGCAGCAGCACCGCGAACGACACCGCAATATCGATCAGCGCACCGAGCGCCCGAAACACTACTCCCACCGGCTGCACATCGATCGCCACGGCCTCGCCCGAGAGCAGCTCGTGCACGGGGTCGACGTGCACAGAGCCGTGGGGTGCGGCGCGGGGAGGCAGCGGCACGGGGCGAAACTCGGCAGACATGACTACAGTTAATCAGGTGGACGCAGATGCGCTGGCCGAGAATCGCCTGCCCGAGTGGCAGCGCCTGAACGAGCTGAGCCGCAACCCGCATCCGACGGGCGCAGAAGTCGATGAGCTCGTCGCGAGATACCGCTCGGCATCGGCAGACCTTGCAGAACTCAAGAGCACGGTCGGCGAATCGCCTCAGGGAGCCTATCTTTCGACAGTGTTGGCTGCGGCGAGATTGCGACTCACTGGTTCGCCTCAGAGCGTGCTGGTGAGGATCGGCGACTTCTTCGTCTGGCAGCTCCCGGCGGCGCTCTACCGACTGCGCAAGACGACGGCATGGGTCGCGGCCGGCTTCCTTGCGATTGCCACCATCGTCGCGCTCTGGATCGTGTTGAACCCCGCGGTCGTCGACGCCATCTGGGACGCCGAGACGCTGAAAGCCTACGCCGAAGAAGACTTCACTGGGTACTACACCGAGAATCCCGCCGCGGTGTTCGCCGGAATGGTGTGGACGAACAACGCGTGGATAGCCGTGCAGTGCGTGCTCTTCGGCGTCACCGGCATCTGGCCGGTGTTCTCGATGGTGCAGAACGCGATGAACCTCGGCCTGGCAGCGGGCAGCATGGCCGCCTACGGCAACTTCGATGTGATGCTGCTGCACATCTTGCCCCACGGCATGCTCGAGCTGACCGCGCTCTTCGTCGCTGCGGCCGGCGGGCTGCACCTGTTCTGGGCGTGGGTCGCACCGGGTGAGCGCAGCAGGGCCGAGGCGCTCGCCGCCGGCGGGCGCTCGCTCGCGACCGTCGCGATCGGCCTGGTGTTCACCCTGGCGCTTGCTGGGCTGGTCGAGGGCTTCGTGACCGGCTGGTGGCTGCCGTGGCCAGTGAAGATCGCCATCGGCGCAGCGGCCCTCGGCGTGTTTCTCTGGTACATGCTCGTCGTCGGCCGCAGGGCGGCGCGGCACGGCGAGACCGGCGACCTCGTCGAGTTCGAAGCAGGCACCCCGAAACTGGTCGCAGGCTAACGGGCCCTACAATCGCCCCGCTGCCTTGAGCGCCAGGTAGCGGTCGGCGATCTTCTGCGGCAGGTGCTCGGGGTCGGCGCTGAGCGCTTCGCCACCCGCGCGTTGCACGGCCTCTGCCACCTCAGATGCCTCTGCGAGGGTGCGTTCGGCCGCGGCCGCGAGGTAGATCGCCTCGCGGGTCTCAGAGTCGCGCGACAGTCGCTCGAGGTCGCCGTCGCTTGCGGCCGCCACGAGCATTGTGGTGCCGCGGTTCGGCTGCGGGAGCGCCGAGAGAAACCCGCGCGCGCCCTCGAGAGAGTCTTGGGCGGTGAGCACCACGATGAGCGAGGGGCGGGTGGTGACGCTGCGGATCGCCGCGAAGGCCGCACTCCAGTCGGTGTCGACGAGCCGCGGAAACACGGGAGCCATGGCCGCGCTCATCGCCGCAAGCAGGGAAGCGCCGTCGACGCCCGTGACGCGCGCCCGCACCGAACGATCGACCATCAGTAGATGCACGTGATCGCCGCCCTGCGAGGCCAACGCGCCGAGCAGCAGCGCCGCTTCGAGAGAAGTATCGAGTCGGGTCGCGTCGCCCACTCTAGCGGCAGCAGTTCGCCCGGTATCTACGAGGATCATCACGTGCCGATCCCGTTCCGGCCGCCAGGTGCGCAGCATCGTCGTCGTGCTGCGAGCGGTGGCGCGCCAATCGATCGAGCGCACATCGTCGCCTCGCACGTACTCGCGCAGTGAGTCGAACTCGGTGCCCTGCCCTCGTACCTGCACACTGGTGTTGCCGTCGAGCTCGCGCAGACGGGCGAGTCGCGACGGCAGGTGTGTGCGGGAGCGAAACTCGGGCAGCACGGTAAGGCGCCCCGCGACCTCGTGCTTTGCCTGCCTTCCGGCGAGGCCGAGCGGGCCGAACGAGCGAACCATCACGAATTCGCTGCGCAGCTCGCCGCGGCGGCGGGGAAACAGCGTGAAACTGACCGCTCTGGCTTCGCCGGGCGGCAACTCGAGCGACGCGCGCGAGGGTGTCGCACCAGCGGTTGGCTGCCAGGCGTCGCGCAGACTGCCGCGCAGCTGTCGCTCGCCCAGGTTGCGGGCGATCACCGTCGTCTCTGTCGCCTCGAACCGGCGCGCACGCTCCGGGCCTCGCCGCGTGACTTCGAGCCGGCGCGGGTTCGCGGCGCGCAACACGTCGAGCACGACGAGCACCGCGACGAACAGTAGCCAGGCGGGCAGCACGAACCACGGCGAAGTGCCGAGGGTGCCGAGCAGCACGATCGGCACGACACCGAGTCCGGTGAGCAGCACGAGGCGGGCGGTGAAGAACATTGCGCCTCGTTAGATCGGAACGACGGTCTGGCGCACGATCGCAGCCAACACGGTGTCTGCCGAGACGCCCTCCATCTGCGCGTCCGGCCGCAGCGAGATGCGGTGGCGCCAGACGGGGGTCAGCATGGCCTGCACGTGGTCTGGGGTGACGGCTACCGAACCGCTGAGCCAGGCCCAGGCCTTCGCCGCGGCCA
>JAPXTT010000116.1:0-4642 GCA_033812395.1 Leucobacter sp.
GCGTCAGATGTGTATAAGAGACAGGAGGTGCGCTCGCAACACCTCGCCAGGTCTATCGCTTCGCATGCAGGTGCCGCCGAAACCGTCGATAGCGTGCAACTGGCAGAACGCAGCCTCAAACAGGCAACACGTGAGCGGCTGGGTCGTGAACGCCGCGAGAAGCGCAGGTTCACAGAACATTTGCGAATTCGGCGTAGGCGTCAGCTCATTGTCGCCGGCGCGGTGGTAGGCCTAGCGATATTTGTGATGATTGGAGTGTTCACCCCAATCACTGCAGTTCGGGAGATTCAAGTGAAGGGGGCGCAGACGGTCAACGTTGAAGAACTCCAGAGGTCGCTTTCGCGTTTTGAGGGTGTGCCACTCGCGCTCGTAAGCGACCAAGATGTGCACCGTGCTGTCGAGACGTTTCCGTTGATTCAGCGTTACTCGGTTGAGCGAATTCCTCCGCATACGCTCATCGTGCGAGTCGAAGAGCGCGCCGCAGTGATCGCGATGGAACGCGAGGGCGGCTTCGATTTGCTTGACCCCGCGGGTGTGCTGCTTGGGCGTGTAACCGAACGGCCCGTCGGCGTGCCAGTGGGCAGCCCCGAACTCAACGACACTGCTTCACCAGCCTTTCTGGCCGCCTCACGAGTGATTCGAGACATGCCCGAAGACGTGCGCCAGCAACTTGAGAGTGTTCGAGCGAGCAACGCACAAGACGTGAGTTTTATGCTCACAAATGGCACTGAGGTGTTCTGGGGCGAAGCCGAAGAGACACAGCGAAAATCGGTGGTGCTTCGTTCGATGCTTGCTTCGGTTGGTGCGGTCGGCCTGATCGATGTCTCAGCCCCAGAGGCCCCTGTCTTTCAGTAGGCGCGATCCTTTTCGTCGCTTCCGAGCAAATCGCAACAATTGTTCGTGCGTGTGCGGCGTGTCCGGCCTTGGGAGTTTGTAGCGCACCGTACGGTAAAACCGTCAAGCGTATACGCCAATACTAACTTTCACCTTCAGGTAGAGGTTGAAAGTTGAGGGAGGACCCCACCGTGTCGAACCAGAACTACCTCGCAGTCATTAAGGTTGTTGGCGTCGGCGGGGGTGGTGTCAACGCGGTGAACCGCATGATCGAGCTCGGCCTGCGCGGCGTTGAGTTCATAGCAGTGAACACTGATGCCCAGGCGCTGCTGTTGAGCGACGCCGACGTGAAACTCGATATCGGTCGTGAGATCACACGAGGTCTTGGCGCCGGTGCAGACCCAGAAGTCGGCCGCCGCGCGGCTGAAGATCACGCTGACGAGATCGAAGAGGTGCTCACCGGGGCAGATATGGTGTTCGTTACCGCAGGCGAGGGCGGTGGTACCGGAACGGGAGCAGCGCCAGTGGTCGCGAGGATCGCACGCTCGGTAGGCGCGCTGACTATCGGTGTGGTGACTCGCCCCTTCGGCTTCGAAGGCAAGCGTCGTGCTGCTCAAGCAGATACCGGTATTCACACGCTTCGCGAATCGGTCGACACGCTCATCGTGGTGCCCAACGACAGACTGCTCGAGATCAGCGAGCCCGGCATCAGTATGATCGAGGCATTCGCCGCTGCAGATCAGGTACTGCTCGCAGGCGTGCAAGGTATCACTGACCTGATCACGACCCCCGGCTTGATCAATGTCGACTTCGCCGACGTGAAGTCTGTGATGCAGGGCGCAGGCTCGGCGCTCATGGGTATCGGCTCGGCGCGGGGAGCGGACCGCGCGATCAAGGCGGCCGAGCTCGCCGTCGCGTCGCCGTTGCTTGAGGCATCGATCGAGGGCGCACACGGCGTGCTGCTGTCGATCCAGGGGTCTTCGAACTTGGCATTGAGCGAGATCACCGAGGCCTCTCAGCTTGTGCATGACGTGGTGCACTCTGAGGCAAACATCATCTTCGGTACCGTAATTGACGATACGCTCGGCGACGAAGTGCGGGTGACCGTGATTGCGGCCGGCTTTGATCCTGATCAGCTTGAGACCAACACGGGGCGAAGCGGTGAACGCGGTCGTTTTGCGAGTCGAGTTGAAACTATCGACGATCTGCCGGCAGTGCCATCTCGCGCAAAGGCAAGCGAATCTGCTGAGAACGCCGTCGAATTTGGTGAGGTGATTGTGAGCCCTCCCGTCGAGGAGCAGCTCGTTGATCCGGCGTTTGATGGTGAAGACCTCGACCTCGATATTCCTGACTTTCTGAAGTAGACGTGGCTGAGAACTCAGAGTCAAGGGCACAGGCTTCGCTCGCGACTCGCCTCGAAGCAGTGCAACTCGGGCTTGCAGATGCAGCAAAAGGCGCGGGGCGATCGCCTGAAGAGCTCACGCTCATCGTTGTCACCAAGTTTCATCCCGCGAGCCTCGTGCGAGACCTGGCCGTTCTTGGAGTGCGAGATGTCGGCGAGAACCGACATCAGGAGGCGCAGGCGAAGAGCTCCGAGCTCTCCGAGCTCGACCTCAGGTGGCACTTCATTGGTCAGCTGCAGACGAAAAAGGCGAGACAAGCAGCGCAATACGCACACGCGATCCACTCGATCGATCGAGAGCGTCTCGTCGAAGCTCTCTCGACCGCTGAGGTTACCAAGCCAATCGATGCGTTTGTGCAAGTGAATCTCACCGACGATCCCGGTCGCGGGGGAGCAGCGCCAGCAGAGCTCGAGCGAATTGCGGAGCGCGTGCTCGAAACGGCCACGCTTCGCCTGCGCGGCGTGATGGCGGTTGCCCCGCTGCCCGAAGAGGAAGAGGCGACTCGCGCTTTTGCTCGTCTGCGTGAGTATTCTGAACGGCTGCGTGCTCTTGCGCCAGACGCGAGTGACATTTCGGCAGGAATGACCCACGACTATGTCGAGGCGATTGCAGCCGGAGCGACACACCTACGAATCGGCAGCGCAATCACAGGAAAACGGCCGATCGCCGGTTAGTCTCGAATGTATCAAGCGCAACATACTGGCACTCGCGAAGGAGATTGAGAACATGGGTAATCCGTTGAAGAAGACCATGGTGTTCCTGGGTCTTGCCGAGGAAGAACTCGATGAGCAAGGAAACCCTGTCGAGTCAGTGCAAGCTGAGAGCGAGCCTGCTGCCGCGCCGGCAGCGGCAAAGCCAGTGCAGCGCGCGCCCGTGACGCCGCTGCGTAAGGTTGCCCCGGTGCGCCAGGCTGTGCCGCAGGCAATGAATGAGATTTTAACCGTGCACCCCACCCAGTATCGCGACGCGGCGACAGTTGCAGAGAGCTTTCGCGAGGGCGTACCAGTCATACTGAACCTCTCGCGCATGAATGAAGCTGAGGCCAAGCGACTGATCGACTTTGCTAGCGGTCTCACCATGGGGCTCTCGGGTCGTATCGAGCGTGTCACGAGCAAGGTATTTTTGCTTTCACCTGAGCATGTCGCTACGACAACTGGTGAAGCACCGAAGCAAGGCGAGAGCGGTTCGTTCTTCGTCAGTGCTACTGCCTGATAGGTGGCTACCGCTCTATTCATTGTCATCCTCGTATTGAGGCTGGCAATACAGATATACATATACGTGCTGTGGGCAAGATTTATTCTTGACTGGGTTCGAGTCTTTAACCCACGGTTTCGACCACGCGGTGTATTGCTCGTGCTTTTCGAGCTAGTATTCACGCTCACGGACCCGCCGATCAAGATGTTTCGACGCATTCTGCCGCCAATTCGCCTCGGTCAAGTGTCGCTTGACCTTGCTTGGATGGTGACAATGTTTTGCTGCTTGATTCTTTTGATCTTTGTTCGAGTGTGACCTGGATACGATTATTTGCTAGCGTTACCTAGACGGCCGCGTAGGCGGTCATCCAAGCGAAAGAGACTTTACGATGGCACTGACTCCTGAAGATGTGTTGAACCAGAAGTTCACGATTACAAAATTCCGTGATGGTTACGACCTCGACCAGGTCGATGAGTTTCTCGACACTATCGTCGAAGAGCTCAAAGAACGCGAGCAGAGCGAAAACGAGCTGCGTTCACAGCTCGAAGCTGCAAACGCAGAGATCGAGACACTCAAAGCGCAGCTCAGCGCAAGCGCAGATTCGACGCCGGCATCTGAGCGCACGATTGTCGTTGACGCGCCAGCACCGCCTGCAGCTGCAGCGCCGGTTGTGGCCGCAGAGGCTCCGAGATCGCACGACGCAGACGCTGTGAAGTCGAGCGCAATGCTGCAGCTCGCTCTTGAGCTGCACGACAAGCATGTGCACGAGGGCGAGACCACTCGTGACGCGCTGATTGCTGCAGCCGAAGAGAAGGCAGACCAGCTCGTTTCTGAGGCTGAAGACAAGCGTGCCGATGTGCTGCGTAAGCTCGAAGGTGAGAGCAACGATCTTCGTGACGTCATCAAAGAGCTGCGTGACTTCGAGGGCGAGTACCGTTCAACACTGCGCTCGTACATTCAGTCGCAGCTGCGCAATCTTGACGGCTCGCCCGAGCCTGATGGTGCGCCCACTGGCCTCAACTAACCCGGAGCGTGCAAGAGCAGAACGCTGCTGAGCCAATCGAAGCCGCGGTACCCACAGGGCACCGCGCTTCGACGTTGGCGTTACTCAGCCTTGCAATAGTTGTCTACGCGATCGACCAGCTCACCAAGAACTGGGTTGTTGCAAATTTGCCTGAGGGGCGCACAGTGCCCGTGCTCGGTGACTTCTT
>JAPXTT010000117.1:0-4628 GCA_033812395.1 Leucobacter sp.
AATAGGTTGACCACTGGTTCACCCGCTGAACTAGCCGCTATCTGGCGGGGTGCTTTCTTGGCACGTGGCTCGGTGACTCCTCCTGGCCGTTCAGCAAGCCTCGAAATAATCTGTCCGACCAATGAGGCCGCTATGGCACTTGTCGGCGCCGCGGGGCGGTTGGGTGTGCAGGCGAAGAGCCGGGAAATTCGCGGTCAGCACAAGGTGTTGATTCGTGATGGCGAGGTCATCGGTCAGATGCTTGGCGTTATGGGAGCTACGCAGGCACAGGCGAAATGGGACGAGTTGCGTAAGGCTCGTGAGACTCGCAACACCGCAAATCGCCTCGTCAACTTTGACGATGCGAATCTACGTCGCAGCGCAGAGGCATCGGTCTCGGCATGCGCGAGGGTTGAACGTGCGTTGGAGATCCTCGGTGAAGAGGTGCCCGAGCACTTGCGCTATGCGGGTGATCTGCGACTCAGCCATCGTGATGCCAGCCTCGACGAACTCGGCACCAAAGCCGAACCGCCACTTACCAAAGACGCAATCGCGGGTCGCATCAGGCGTCTGCTCGCTCTTGCTGATAAGGCCGCAGTGCAGCGCGGTATTCCCGGTACCGATGCAAACCTGCCAGAAGAAATTAATGTGTAGGTAATTGCCTGCTCGCGGTACCTTTAAATTGAACCCAACCAACGATATGGAGTTTTCGATGTCTGCGTATACCCTTCCCGAACTGCCCTACGATTACGCCGCACTCGAGCCGCACATCAGCGGCAAGATCATGCAGCTACACCATGACAAGCATCATCAGGCATACGTGACCGGCGCTAACGCAGCACTTGACGCGCTCGCTGAAGCTCGCGAGAGTGGCAACCTCGCAAACGTGAACAAACTTGAGAAAGATCTCGCCTTCAACGTTGGTGGTCATGTGAACCACACGATCTTCTGGAACAACCTCTCGCCAGAGGGCGGCGAGCGACCCGAAGGCGAGCTAGCAGCAGCACTTGACGAGTACTTCGGCTCGTTTGAGAAGTTTCAGGCTCATTTCACCGCGGCCGCCATGGGTGTGCAGGGCAGCGGCTGGGCAGTGCTTGCATGGGATGCTCTCGGGCAGCGCGCAAACGTTGTGCAGCTGTTCGACCAGCAGGGCAATCTGCCTGCAGGCACTGTGCCGCTCTTGATGCTCGACGTTTGGGAGCACGCTTATTACCTCGACTACCTCAACGTGCGCGCTGACTACGTGAGCGCATTCTGGAACATTGCAAACTGGGCTGACGTGGCGAAGCGTTTCGATGCTGCACGCACTCAGACCCCGGGCCTGATCTAGTTCGGCGAGAGGATCTCACCAAGCCATGCGCACTCTTGAGTCACTGGGTGACCTACGGTCAAAAGCGGTTATCGTTCGTTGCGACCTGAATGTACCGCTGAAAGATGGGGTAATCACCGACGACGGCCGCATTCGTGCGTCGCTCACCACTATTCGAGAGCTTCGTGAGGCCGGCGCACGTGTCGTGCTGATCAGCCACCTGGGTCGACCTGAGGGTAAGCCCGAGGCGAAGTACTCGCTACAGCCTGTCGCGGTGCGCATGGCAGAGCTTCTCGAGGCGTCGGTAGCGTTTGTGCCCGAGACCGTCGGCGCCGCTGCAACTGCGGCCGTCGAGGCTCTTCGCGACGGTGACGTGGTGTTGCTCGAAAACCTTCGTTTCAACGCGGGTGAGACCAGCAAGGACGACGCTGCACGACGTGCATTTGCCGAGGAGCTCGCCGCATTTGGAGAGGCTTTTGTATCTGACGGTTTCGGTGTTGTGCACCGCAAGCAGGCGAGCGTCTACGACCTCGCCCAGCTGTTGCCGAGCGCTGCCGGGCGCCTGGTCGCCGGTGAGCTTGAGGTGCTGCAGCGCCTCACTGAGTCGCCAGAGCGCCCATATACTGTGGTGCTGGGTGGCTCAAAAGTCAGTGACAAGCTCGGCGTGATATCGCACCTGCTGCAGCGCGTCGATACGCTGCTCATCGGTGGCGGAATGCTTTTCACCTTCCTCGCCGCTCAGGGCCACAAGGTTGGCGCAAGCCTGCTCGAGGCAGACCAGCTAGACACCGTGCGCGGCTACCTCGCAGAGGCAGATCGCCTTGGTGTTCGCATCGTGCTGCCGACCGACATCGTGGTGGCCGCAGGCTTCGCCGCTGACGCGGCGCACGAGGTGGTCGCCGCAGACGCGATCGAGTCAAGCAGCTTCGGTAAGGCGGGCCTCGGGCTCGACATCGGGCCAGAGAGTTCGGCAGCTTTTGCGTCAGTTATCTCGGATTCGGCAACCGTCTTTTGGAATGGCCCGATGGGCGTCTTCGAGATGGCAGCCTTCGCCGAAGGCACCCGGATGGTTGCTCGCGCCCTCACCGAAACCGATGGTTTCACCGTGGTCGGCGGCGGCGATTCTGCTGCAGCAGTACGAGTGCTTGGGTTCTCTGACGAACAGTTTGGCCACATTTCTACTGGTGGCGGTGCAAGCCTCGAATACCTCGAGGGCAAGAATCTACCCGGGTTGGAGGTGCTGACATGAGCGAGCAACAGAATACAGAGACCAAAGAGGTGCAGGCCACTGCACAGGAAGAGTTTGCTGCTCGTGTACCGTTGATCGCTGGCAACTGGAAGATGAACCTCGATCATCTGCAGGCGATTGCCCTCGTGCAAAAGCTTGCGTGGTCCCTGAAAGACGTGAAGCACGACTTTCTTGATGTTGAGGTCGCGGTGTTCCCGCCATTCACAGACCTTCGTTCGGTGCAAACCTTGCTAATGGCAGATAAACTTTCGCTCGAACTCGGCGCCCAAGACGTTTCGCCGCACCTTTCAGGAGCCTATACAGGTGACATATCGGCGCAATTTCTCGCGAAGCTCGATATTCGTTACGTACTCGTAGGCCACTCGGAACGGCGTCACGGGCATGGCGAGAACGATGAAACTGTTTCGGCGAAAGCAAGTGCTGTTGCCGCTCAGGGCATGGTTCCTATGATTTGTGTGGGCGAAACCGCGGAAGATCTTGAGCAACAAGGTGCCGCGGCTGTTCCCCTTGCCCAGCTTGAGGCTGCCCTCGCGGGACTGCCAAATGATGCAGCGTTTGTCATCGCCTACGAGCCCGTTTGGGCTATCGGAAGTGGCGAACCAGCAACTGCTGACCAGGCAGAGCAGGTGTGTGCCGCGCTTCGCGCCAAGATTGCTGAACTTCGGGGTGCAAAGGTAGCAGCTGAAACTCGTGTGCTATATGGCGGTTCGGTAACCAGTCAGAACGTTGCTGGTTTCTTGCGCCAGGCCAACATTGACGGTGCACTTGTGGGCGGCGCAAGCCTTGACTCGCAAGAGTTTTCGCGCATCGTGCAGTTCAAGAAGCACGTCACCGCCGCTTAGGCGTTATACTGGTCGTTGGTTTGTACACATTGAAAGGGCTGCTCTCTTGCTCATTTTGAAGATCGCACTGATTTGCTTGTTGGTGCTCACAAGCCTGTTACTCACTCTTTTCATCTTGTTGCACAAGGGTCGCGGCGGCGGGCTCTCTGACATGTTTGGTGGCGGTGTGACCTCGAGCCTTGGCTCATCGGGTGTCGCTGAGCGAAATCTCAATCGCATTACGGTTGTCGTCTCGCTCGTCTGGTTCGCATCAATTGTTGGTCTGGGTCTGATTGCGCGTTTCTCGGTTGTGTAGCACCGATTGATTCACAGTGCGGCTCGCTATGTCGTTCGAGCGTCGTGAACATTTGAGTAGTTTTATTTCACGGGCTTAATGCCCAGAGAAAGGTAATACGTGTCAGGCAGCAATGCAATTCGTGGCGCCCGAGTCGGCTCGGGCCCGATGGGCGAAATGGATCATGGCGTGCGCGCTGAGCGCATCGCGGTGTCGTACTTTGACATCTTGGGCAACGAAACGGTCAGATACTTCGCGGCTGATGTCGACCCCGAAGAAATTCCTGATCAGATCGATTCGCCACATAGCGGTCTTCCTGCTGGACGAGACCAGCAGAACCCTCCTGAGCTGCTGAAGAACGAGCCTTACAAGACACACCTTGCTTATGTAAAGGAGCGTCGTACGCCAGAAGAAGCTGAGGAGTTGCTCGAGCAGGCGCTGTTGAAACTTCGTGCCCGGCGTGGTGGGGTCGCTCCTCAAGCGGCCTGAGTCTCAGTGTTAAAAGGGGAGTCCCGTTTGGGGCTCCCCTTTTCTTATGACTGAAGTGACCTTGCTTCTCGCTTGTCTCTACTGAGTGAGTGTCAATACCGTGCGCCCGTGTTGTTCGAGCACCTCACGGTCGCCACGTGCCTGTGCAGCCATGAGGGCTTTGAAGCCATCTGTCTCAGCTGGAATGGGCAGCTCTGCTACGGAGGCGTCAATGAGTTGCACATAGGCACCCACCGCCGGCCCGCCCTTATGTAGTTGACCCGTAGAGTGCAAGTATCGGGGCCCCCAGCCGAGAGCGACGGGTACACCCAGCTTTGCTGCGAGCCACTCGCGAAGCTCTACTGCACGATTGCCAAGCGGAGAATGCTGGTCAACGAACGCCTGAAGAGCAACATACCCGGTCTCAGTGACTGCGTGCCTGAGCCGCTCTACGAGTTCTGCCTCGGTAAATTGTTCTGACTGTGCAGCAATATCGGTGCTGAGCTG
>JAPXTT010000118.1:0-4613 GCA_033812395.1 Leucobacter sp.
CGGCTCGTGCCCTCACCCGGTACGAGAAACTCCAATTCACAAGCATGAAGCGGCGGGGTCAGCTGGGAACGCTCACACGGGCGCCGGCCGCCTGAACCCGTGAGCTCTGCACCCGTGATCCCAGGAAAAAAGATTTCCCCCTGAGGCAGCCTTTGCAAAGCAAGAAGGCACCTCAGGGGGAAATCTTTTGGGCGTGAGCGGCTAGCGCAACGCGGCGGCCACCTCGCGGCCCTCGGTGTCGGCCGCATCAGTGTTGCCGCGATCCTCTTCGCTGACCTCGAGAACCTCACCAGTCGAAGTCGACCCGGTCGAAGTCGACGCGACCTCACTCGAGGCAGCTTCGCCATCGGCATCGGCGTTGTCGAATGCGAGACCCTTGCGGGGCGCGTTGTAGAGGTCGAGGTCGAGAATGCCCTCGCGCTTTGCCACGATGGTCGGCACGAGCGCCTGGCCGGCAACGTTGAGCGCGGTGCGGCCCATGTCGACGATGGGATCGATCGCGAGCAGCAGGCCGACGCCCTCGAGCGGCAGGCCGAGAGTCGACAGCGTCAGCGTGAGCATCACGGTCGCACCGGTAGTGCCGGCGGTCGCCGCCGAGCCAACAACCGACACGAGCACGATGAGCAGATACTGCACAATGCTCAGCTCAATGCCGAAGAACTGCGCAACGAAAATCGCCGCAAGTGCCGGGTAGACCGCGGCGCAGCCGTCCATCTTGGTGGTCGCGCCGAGTGGCACCGCGAACGATGCGTAGCCGCGGGGCACACCGAGGTTACGCTCAGTCACGCGCTCGGTGAGGGGCAACGTGCCGATCGACGAGCGGCTCACGAACGCGAGCTGCACGGCGGGCCACACACCCGAGAAGTACTGGCGCACCGAAAGGCCGTGGGTCTTCACCAGAATCGGGTAGACCACGAAGAGCACGAGTGCAAGGCCGAGGTAGAGCACCCCAACGAACCAGGTGAGCGAGCCCATTTTGTCCCAGCCGTACTCAACGACAGCGTTGCCGATGAGGCCGAGCGTGCCGATGGGTGCGATGCGAATGATCCACCACAGCACCTTCTGAATGATGGTGAGCGCCGACTCGGTCAGCTTGATGAAGGGCTCAGCCTTCGCGCCGATCTTGAGGGCCGCAATGCCAACCGCAACCGAGATCACGATAACCTGCAGCACGTTAAAGCTTGCGCCCGCGGCGAGCGAACCGCTCTCGAGGTCGACAGAGCCGTTCACGCCGAGACCGAGGAAGTTCTGGGGCACGAGGCCGATCAAGAAGTTCCACCAGGTACCGACCGTGTAAGGATCAGACGGCGCGATATCTGTAGCACCCGCGGCAGCGGCGCCGGGGCGCAGCGTGACGCCGAGCACGATGCCGATCGACACTGCAATGAACGCCGTGATCGCAAACCAGAGCAGCGTCTGGCCCGCGAGGCGAGCCGCGTTCTGCACCTTGCGCAGGCCGACGATGCTTGAGACGATCGCGGTGAAGATCAGCGGCACGACCGCGGCCTTCAGTAGCGACACGTAGCTCGAGCCGATAACGTCGAGCGTTGCCGTGAGGCCGTTGGGGTTGCCCTCGGCGTCTGGGCCGAGGTTCAGCGCGATGGCGCCGAGTGCGAGGCCAAGCACGAGGGCAGCGAGGATCTGCCAGCCGAACGAGTTCAGCCAGCGGGGGCGCTGGCGCTCTTTGCTTGGGGCTGCATTCGCGGCTGGTTTTGCCGTGGTTGCGGACACGTAGTGTTCCTTTCGGAGAAAGTGACAGAGGGCTGGTTGCCCGCAGCTCCGATTGGCACAGCGCACACGGCACCCCCTAACCGGAGGCCACCGTGCAACCGAACACATTGACTATAGCAACATATTCGCAATCATTATGCGTGTAATTACATTTTGTGACGAATCGCAAGGATCTCGCCGCGGCTACGCCACGACACTGCCGCCCTGCACAACCGCGGCGCGCGCGTCTGGCTCCCACAGTGCCGATGGCTCAGCGATCGGGTCAGCCGAGAGCACGATCGCATCACCGAACGCACCTGCACCTAGGTGCCCAAGTCGCGCATCGCCGATCAGGCGCGCGTTCACCTCAGTAAGCGAACGCAGGGCTTCAAGCGCGCCGGCCGCCTGAATCTGCAGCCGCACCCCACAGAGCTGGTCGTCTTCGAGATCGCCCATCAGATCGCTGCCGAAACCAACCGAGACCCCAGCCGCGAGCGCGAACTGAATCGCTTCTTGCCCCCTTGAGAGCACCTCGGTGTTCTTGGCGAGCGAGATCTCGTTTAGCCCGATCGCAGCACCTCGCCGATCCATCGCATCGTACGCAGCGAGGGTAGGCACGAGAAACGCGCCCGCCGCAGCCATCGCCGATGCGGTCACCGAATCGATCAGGTTGCCGTGCTCGATCGAACGCACGCCGTTCTCGATAGAGTGCATCACCGCCTCAGACGAATAGGCGTGCGCGGCAACGTAGCTGCCGCGGCGGCCCGCTTCTTCGGTAATCGCACGCAGCTCTTCTGGCGAGTACTGCGGAATGCGAATGGGGTCGGTGAGCGAGAACACGCCGCCCGAAGTCATCACCTTGATGGCGTGGGCACCGGTGCGCAGGCGCTCGCGCACCGCGACACGCAGCGCATCGACCCCATCAACAACCTCACACATGTGACCGTGGCCAAAACACACGTCGACATGCGCAGAGCGGGGGTCGCCGTGGCCACCCGTCTGGCTCAGTGCGGGTCCGGTGAAGTGATACCGGGGCGAATCGAAGAGCCCGGCCTCAATGGCGCGGCTCAGGCCAATATCGCCGCCGGCCACATCACGTACTGTGGTGAAGCCGCGCTGCAACGCGCGCTCGAGCCGGCGCGTGCCGTTGATCGCAGCAAAGCTCAGCGGCCCGCGCTCGTTCTCGAAGCCGTCCATGCTCGTTGCGTAGGCGTGAAAGTGGGCGTCAATGAGGCCTGGCACCACGTACTGCCCAGTAGCGTCAAAGGTGGGCAGATCCCCGCTCACCGAGTCGACGACTACACCGTCTTCAATCAGCACGTCGCGCTCGGCAAAGCCGCGCTCGGCCCCGTCCCAGACGCGAGCCCCGGTGATCCGCAACGATCCTGACATTTCTCCCCCGTGTTCTTGCTTGAAAGGCGACGCAGCCACCCGATATGTGGCCAGCGATTCTGCCGACGCTCTAGCTGGCGGCCTCGCCCGGTAGCGTGCCGAGACCATCGACCGCTGGAATCGCTGCGAGCAGTCGCTTGGTGTACGCCTCTTGCGGCTGCTCCCAGACCTGCTGCGAGGTGCCGTGCTCAACGATGACGCCCTTGTTCATCACCGCGACCTCGTCGGCAATGATACGCACCACCGCAAGGTCGTGGCTAATGAACAGCAGCGAGGCGCCAGCCTCGAGCGCGAGCCTGCGCATGAGGGTGGCCACGCGCGCCTGCAGGCTCGCGTCGAGCGAGGCGATCGGCTCGTCGCCAATCAAGAGCTCGGGGCCCGAGGCGATCGCACGCGCAATCGCGATTCTCTGGCGCTGGCCACCCGAGAACTGGTGCGGAAACCGCTGCTGCACGTCGCTCGGCAACTCGACCTCTTCGAGCAATCCTGCCACCGACCAAGAGGTCTGTTGCGGGTTGGCTCGCAACCCGTCGGCAATCTGGCTGCCGACGGTACGGCGAGGGTTCAGCGAAGCGTAGGGGTTCTGAAACACCATCTGAATGCGCATCAGCTCTTCAGGGCGGCGGCGCATGCCGAGTTTACGAACCTCGTGACCTTTGAACTTGATCGAGCCACCGGATGTTGCTTCGAGCCCGCAGACCGCACGCGCAAGCGTTGACTTGCCGCAGCCCGACTCGCCCACCAGCCCGACGACACTCGAATCAGCCACATCGAGGCTTACCTCGTTGACCGCTGTCAGAGAGCCGCCGCCCGGCAACTTGTATCGAACGCTTACGTTGTCAATGCTCAGCAGCGGGGCATTCATGAGCCAACCTCCGGTCGTGACTCGGCGCTTTCGACGGCGCCCTCAAGAAATGGCTCGTGGTTCGGCAGCGCTTCGACGAGCGATCGAGTGTACGTGTGCTGCGGTCTGCGCAGCACCTCGTAGCGGGGGCCCTCTTCAACAATTTCACCACCGCGCATCACCGAGATGCGCTCGGCAAGGCTCGACATCACGCCGAGGTCGTGCGTAATTAGCACCACAGCGATGCCCAGCTCGTCGCAGAGCTGCTGCAGCAAACGCAGCACCCCCGCTTGCACGGTCACATCGAGAGCAGTGGTCGGCTCATCGGCAATGAGAATCTCGGGCTCACAGATAATCGCCACTGCGATCGCAACGCGCTGCAGCTGCCCGCCTGAGAACTGGTGCGGGTACTTCTTCAGCGCAGTCGCGGGATCAGGCACTTTCACGCGTTCGAGCGTTTCGAGCGCCTTCGCCATTGCGTCGCGCTTGCTCATGCCCGTGTGCACGCGAAGGTGATCGGTCAGCTGGCGGCCGATGGTAAGCATCGGGTGCAGGCTCGCCGTAGGGTCTTGAAAGACCATCGCGATGCGCGCACCGCGCAGCTTGCCATACTCGCGCTCGTCGCACTCGAGCAGGTTGCGACCGTCGAACAGTATCTCGCCGCCGG
>JAPXTT010000119.1:0-4579 GCA_033812395.1 Leucobacter sp.
CCTATTACTGCATCGCTGCGAGTAAAGTCGGCCTGTCCCATAATCTGCCAGCAGAACGCCGCTACTTCGACGCGCTTCGCTGCCTCGGCGTCTGGCACCTCTGCCAGCAACACCTGCGAATAGTGCTGCTGCAGCTCAGCGCGCAACTCTTCGGCGATGCGACCAACAGTAGGGGTATGCACAATCAGCACCTTGTTGACACGGTCGCCGAGCTTGGTCGAGAGAGTACCTAAAAGGCCACGGCCGACGGTGATCGTGTATTCGCTCTCTCCAGTCACCCGAATCTCTGTACTGGCGTGTTGGGCTGCCTCGGTGCCTGCCACGGTCTGCTCTGCCACTTCTCTAGTCCCTCGTGTTATTCGTTTGCTTTGCCTGAGCCGCAGCCTTTCGCGCATCACGCCTGCCACGTGCCCGCGCCCACTCAATCACTCGCTTGCTGAGCTGCTCTTTTGTCGCACGGTCGGTGCGAAAGGTCACATCTGCGACCTCTTCGTAGAGCGGCCTACGCACCTCGAGAATGCGATCCCACGCCTCGGGATCGTCTCGAAGCAGCGGTCGCCGCGAAATATTCGCGGTGCGCAACACAGCAGCCTGAGTCGTCATCAACAGCACCACCGGATGCGCTTTGAGCAGCACTCGGGTTGAATCGGTCAGCACGGCTCCCCCACCGAGCGCAAGAATACGCAGACCCGGTTGAGCCAGCTGCTCGGCAATAATCTCGGCCTCGATACGCCGAAACTCTGCCTCGCCCTGCAGTTCGAAGAACTCGGTGATCACTCCGTGGCGCGACTGAAACACGGCATCGCTGTCGACAAATTGCACGCCTAGGTCTTTTGCCACGCGGCGCCCAAGGCTTGTCTTGCCCGCAGCCATGGGGCCGACGAACACAATCGCACGATCGGGCAGGCGGCCGCGCCTGCGCCTTCTGCGACGACGCTTCGACCGTTTCGGCCCGTCACCGACTGCCCCGACAACCGTAATCGGCTGTGTCAGGGGGTGTTTCGGTGGTGTAGGCACCGGATGTGGCGCCTCGGGCGTTTCGTTCACGACTCGAGAGCGGTCTGCAGCGCTTCGGGAATCTCAGCCAGGTAGCTTTCGAGGTTGCGGCGAGTCTCTGCGACGCTGTCGCCCCCGAACTTCTCAAGAACGGCATCGGCAAGCACTAGCGCAACCATTGCCTCGGCAACGACGCCGGCGGCGGGAACCGCCGAGACATCGCTGCGCTGGTGGTGTGCTTTCGCCGCCTCACCCGTTGCGATGTCGATTGTCGGCAGCGCGTTTGGAACAGTTGCGATTGGCTTCATGCCAGCACGCACCCGCAGCACCTGACCGGTGGTCATGCCCCCCTCGATACCGCCGGCTCGATCTGTGTCGCGCGTGATACGACCATCTCGCAGATGCAGCTCGTCGTGTGCCTCAGAGCCGCGTCGACGCGTGGTCTCGAAACCGTCACCGACTTCGACCGCCTTAATCGCCTGAATGCCCATGAGCGCACCCGCAAGCCGTGAGTCGAGTCTGCGATCCCAGTGCACGTACGAGCCGAGTCCAGGGGGCAGCCCGTATGCGAGTACCTCGACGACACCTCCGATTGTGTCACCAGTCTTCTTCGTATCTTCGACTTCTTCGACCATTCGCGCGCTGGTCGCGGTGTCAAAGCACCGCAAAGGATCAGCATCGAGCGCGTCGACGTCGTCTGGCCGGGGCAGCTTCGCGCCTGCGGGCACAGTGACCGGCCCGATCGAGAGCGTGTGGCTGACGAGGCGAATGCCGAGCTCACCGAGAAACGCGCGTGCGACAGCACCGAGTGCGACGCGCGCCGCGGTCTCACGCGCACTCGCACGCTCGAGCACTGGGCGGGCCTCGTCAAATCCGTACTTTTGCATGCCTGTAAGGTCTGCGTGACCGGGGCGGGGGCGGGTAAGCGCCGCACCTCGCCCTCTCGAACGGTCGCCGAGTTCGGTCGGTTCGGCGCTCATGACCTCAACCCACTTGGGCCACTCAGTGTTGCCGATGCGCAGCGCGATCGGGCCGCCGATAGTGCGCCCCTGCACCACACCACCAGAGAAGTTCAGCTCGTCTTGCTCAAACTTCATGCGCGAGCCGCGGCCATAACCAAGCTTTCGGCGTGCGAGGTCTTCACGCACGGCATCGAGCGACAGGGGCACACCCGCGGGCATGCCTTCGAGCACGGCAATGAGTTCTGGGCCGTGGGATTCACCAGCGGTAAGCCATCTGAGCATAATCTCTATCTTCCCATACTCGACGTACCCGCCTGAGCCTGTTACCTCTCTAGAGACTGGCTCAGATATTCGAGTTGTGCACGCACACTCATTTCTGCCGCAAACCATACCGAGCGATCTACATCGGCATACACCCGCGCAACCACCTGCATCGCTGAAGTATCTCCCAACGATAGAGCCTCGCGCACTTGATCGAGACGCGAAGCCCGGTGCGCCAGATACGCATCAACCACCCTGAGCGGCTCGTCGATCACGGGGCCGTGACCTGGCAGAATGCGCTGCACCTGTTTGGCGAGAGCGAGCTCACGAATTGCACGCAACGAGTCGAGGTAGTCGCCGAGCGTACCGTCTGGGTGTGCCACCACAGTTGTGCCGCGGCCAAGAATCGTATCGGCGCTCAGCAGCGAGCCCTCATCAGGCAATAATAGGCAGATTGAGTCAATCGTATGACCCGGGGTCGCCAACACTCGAAGAGCGAGGCCGTCAACCACGAGCATCTCGCCGTCGGCAATAGGCGGTGCAGCGCGGCACCACTTCTCGTCGAATGCTCGCGCGGGCGCCCCGGTGAGTTCGTAGAAGCGGTCAATCGCATCGGTATGATCAGGGTGCCAGTGAGAATAGAGCACCTGTTCGACGCGACCCTCGTCACGACCCGCAACCTCGAGCACCCGCTGCAGATGCATTTCATCGAGTGGTCCGGGGTCAAGCACGGTCACCCCGCGCGACCCAGGTTCTCGAAGCAGCCACGTGTTCGTGCCATCGAGCGTCATGACCCCGGGGTTATCGGCACGCACGAGTGTCGCACGCGCCGTAACTGCCTGAATTTGCTCGCTCATTCGGCCTCTCCTGCGTCAATCCCGGTGTCCAGCCAGAGCTTTCCATCGATCTGCACCAGCCGCGGCTCGATTGTCTCGATGCTTCGTGCGGTTGCAGCAGCAAGCACGGTTTCGGCGCTCTCTTTCAAGAGTTCGCTACAGGTTACCTGTGTCGGCGGCATCATCGCAGCATTGCCCTGTTCGACACGAGTGAGTACCTCGCCGAGTGGTAGCCACCCAGAAGCATCGGCCTCATTGCTCACTGAGTCGATCCGCTGTCCTGTCGGCAGCACCGCGGCGAAAAAGCGAGTGTCAAAGCGGCGAGGCTCAAATCTCGGTGTTATCCAGTGCGCCCAGGCACCGAGCAAATCAGCCCGCAGCGAGAGCCCGTGCTCGCGCAAGAAATCCCCAAATGTCAACTCATGAGCCTCGAGCGCCGCCCTCGCATCATGGTACGGTCGAACGTCACTCACCACGCTGTCTGCGTCGACCCCGGCGATGAGCACCCCTGTCTCTTCGAAGGTCTCACGCGCGGCCGCAACCACAAGAGCGTGCGCGGTAGCTGTCGTGCACCCGAAGCGGTGTGCGAAATACTCTGCACCTGGCCCGACCCACGGCAACGGCTCGGCATCGGCCGCGTGCACTCCCCCGCCCGGAAACACATACATGCCCGCCGCGAAAGCCATGCTCGCCTGACGCCGCATCAGAAACACCTCGAGTCCGGTCTCTCCCTGACGCACTACTGCTATGGTTGCCGCATCTTTCGCTGGCACAGGGGCATTCGCAGCGCGCAGTTTGTCTTGCCAGTCTGCCGGAGCCGGGATCAGCATTGACGCATCACCTCACGTAGCCTGTCTTCATTCTGGAGCGGCAGAGCGGGATCGCCGTTCACGAAGATTCGAATCTGCAACAGCGCCTGCTCAATCAGCATGCCCACCCCCGAAAAGACGGGTTGCCCTGCCTCGCGAGTGAGGCCTGCGAGCGGCGATGGCCACGGGTCGTATGCCACATCGAAGGTGGGTGCGACACCTACCGAAGGCACCCGCTGCCACTCGATGCCGTGGCCCGGCAGTGTCGAGATAATGAGGGTTGCGCGAGGCGCCGTGGTTTCGTGGTTTGCAAACAACTCACCGGCCCTCACAGGCACGGGGTCGCCCTCAGAACCAATGCCGCCGTCAAAGCGCTTGGCAAGCTTTTCGGCAGCCTCAAGCCTTCGCGCAAGCACAGTGATTTGCTCGGCCCCAAGCGACCTCGCAGCGAGCACCGCAGAAACTGCGGTGGCCCCGGCCCCAAACACGATGGTGTGTGTCGCGTCAAGACCCTCGCTTTCGATCGCTGAGGCGAGGCCACCCACGTCGGTGTTAAAGCCAGCCCAGCTTGCCACAGCTCCGGTGCCCGGAAGTCGAAACAGCGTGTTCACTACACCACTCTGTGCTGCGACAGGGTCGAGCACGCGCGCAAGGCGGTACGCCTCTTCTTTGAGAGGCATCGTAAGAGAAAGCCCGCGATACTCATCGCCCAGCC
>JAPXTT010000120.1:0-4576 GCA_033812395.1 Leucobacter sp.
GTGCAGGTTCTCGAGCAGCGCGTCGCGCAGCATATGCTCGTCTGCGGTCGAGCGAATGATCGCGGGAATGTCGTCGAGACCGGCACGGCCACTCGCGCGGAAGCGGCGCTCACCCATGATGAGCTCATAGCGCGGCTGACCCTGCTTCGGTTCGGGTTCGATCTCGCGCACCACGACCGGCTGGAATACACCGAATTCACGAATCGAGTGGGTTAGTTCTTCGAGCGCCTCTTCATCGAACTCGGTGCGAGGCTGCACCCGGTTCGGCACGATGTCGTTGAGTTTCAGGCGAGTGAGTCGTGCGCCCGGCACCTCGCGCAACTCGGCGTCTTCGGCCTGGTCATCGTTGCCTGAGCCTGTCGAAGGGAGCGAGTCCGAAGGGGTCGACGTCACGTCTGACGTCGAGTCAGTCGCCTGAGTACGGTTCGGAAAGAACACGTCGACGGGTCGTTCACCCTCACTCGCCTGCGGAATCAACGCGCCGATTCCGCGGCCAAGGCCGCCGCGCTTCTTCGTCGCCATCTCTTAGGCTCCTTCGTTCGTGTTCGTAGTTTTTTCGCGCAGCGCAATTTCAGCCGCCGCCTCGAGATAGGCGAGTGCACCGATCGACGCAGGATCATAGGCATGCACAGTCTGTCCATAACTGGGTGCTTCAGAAACACGCACTGAACGCGGAATAACCGCGGCGAGAGTCTCTGACGCAAAATGCTCGCGCACCTCGGCAGCCACTTCGTGCGCGAGATTTGTGCGCGCGTCAAACATCGTAAGCAGTATCGTTGACACTCTCAGCGTGGGGTTTAAGTGTTTCTGAATAAGTTGAATGTTTCCGAGCAACTGACTTAGCCCTTCAAGTGCGTAGTACTCGCACTGAATTGGAATAAGCACCTCGCGAGCCGCAACGAACGCGTTGACGGTGAGCAAGCCGAGCGATGGCGGGCAGTCAATAAATACGTAGTGAAACTCGCGTTCAGACTCTTGCAAGAAATTCTCGAGCGCGGTGCGCAGTCGCTGCTCGCGGGCGACCAGCGAAACAAGCTCAATCTCTGCGCCGGCAAGGTTGATGGTCGAGGGCACGCAAAACAGGTTCTCGTGATCGGTGCTCTGCTGCAGCGCCTCGTGCATTGTCTGGTCGCCGAGCAACACCTCATAGATGCTGGTGTTCTCGGGTCGATGCGCCACTCCGAGTGCGGTTGACGCATTTCCCTGCGGGTCAAGATCAATCACCAACACGTTCGCACCCCGGCGGGCGAGCGCAGACGCCAGATTGACGGTGGTAGTGGTCTTACCCACCCCGCCCTTCTGGTTCGAGACGGTGATTACACGGGTCGCGGCCGGAAGTGGTGACGCGTTCGCCTCAAGGATGCGGCGGCGGCGAACCTTGTCGACTAGGTGGTTGCCCACCAGTGCGTTCTCGGTGTCGGTCATCGGATCCTTCAGCTGCAGTTGTTTTCGCGGGGTTTTACCTCACCCGCGCTCTAAATACTCTAGTCGCCTCGGCGAGCAAGCCTTCGCCGAGCACCTGGGTGCTGATATCGCGCACCCTGTGCTTACGCAGCACCTTTTCGGCGGCGTCAATCTCGCCCTGCACTGAATCCCCCTTGAGCAGCAGCAACTCGCCACCATCACGCAATAGCGGCGCCGCCAGCGGCACCAGCTTGCGCAAGGCGGTCACTGCTCGTGCAGTAACTTGATCTACCACGAAAGCGTCATGAAATTCCTCTGCACGACCGCGCTTCACCTCAACGTTGACGAGACCGAGCCTATCGACCTGTTCGTTCAACCAAGCGCAGCGTCGCTCCATGGGCTCGATCAGCTTAAATGTGGCGTCAGGCCTGACAATTGCAAGCACGAGACCCGGCATTCCGCCACCGGTTCCGATGTCGGCAACACTAGCACCGGGTTCAATAAGGGGAGCGAGGATCGCGCTATTCAATAAGTGTCTTGTCCACAGACGCGGCGGTTCAAGTGGCCCGATAAGGCCGAGTGTCTCACCACGCGCGCCGAGATCATCAGCAAACGCGCGTAACACGTTGATTTGAGTGCCCGCGATCTCTGCGGCAGCAGCCGGCTCTGTTTCGATTTGAATGTCAGTCATGGTTTCACGTGAAACCTCTAAGCAGCACTGATTACCAGGCGGCGATCTCGCCCTTCGCCACGTGACTGGCTGTAATACCCAAGATCTGCGACGATGTCGTGAACCAACTTGCGTTCATACGATGACATTGGCTCGAGCTCAACCTCAGTTCGCCCCGCAGCAATTTGCGCTATTGCCGCGTCGACCAGGCTTCGAAGCTCGTTGCTTCGAGCATCCCGCGATCCACCGATATCAAGAATGAGTCGCGAAAACCGACCCGTCTGGTTTTGCACCACTATTCGAGTCAGGTCTTGCAGCGCCTGCACTGTTTGGGGCATCGCAAGGCGATCGAGGTCTTCACCACCGCCGTTGACCGAAAGATATGCACGCCCGCTTGTTACAGAAATATCGAGATCACCGTCGAGATCGGCCAGGTCAAGCAAACCTTCGATGTAATCAGCGGCAAGATCGCCCTCTGCTTCAAGATCGTCGTTCGTTGCCGATTCGGCCGATTCATTCAGCTGATCTTCGCTCATGTTGTCTACCGTCACTTCTTTTTCTTCGCGCGCTTTGCGCTGACCGGCTGCTGACGTTGCCCCTGTGAGGGTGCAGTTCCTTCGATTCGTTCGATCTCTGCAACTTCGTCGTCTGTGAGCTTGCCTTTCGCCTTCAAGCGAGCCTGGCGGGCCCGCCAAGCCTCACTGCCAGGAGTCGGCATGGTATTAATCACGATTGCTTGCTGACCCATAGTCCACAGGTTTGACGTAAACCAGTAAATGTTGAGTGCAAGTGGAAACGTGAAGCCAGAGAAGAGAAAAGCGAAAGGAATGATGTACAGCATGATTTTCTGCTGGCGATACATCGGAGAAGCCTTGGTTTCGTCACTCACATTCTTCGACATGATCTGCAGCTGCGTGAAGAACTGAGATGCAATCATAAGCAGCATGATGACGCCGAGCAGAACCACTACCACCCAATTGCCAGTCTCCCAGCCCTGACCAAAGGTGAATTTCAATGGTGCACCAAAGATCGAAGCCTGGTTGAAGCTATCGGTCAGTTCTTGATTCATCATGCCAACGCCGGGAAGACCCTTACCATCGCCCCCGCTACCCATTGCACCCGATGCGTTACGAAGTACTGCGAAGAGTGAGAAGAAGATCGGCATCTGGATAAGAATCGGCAGGCAAGAAGAAAAAGGGTTCGTGCCGTGTTTCTTGTAGAGCGCCATCGTCTCGCGGCTCATGGCTTCACGCGAGAACTGGTCGTTCTTGCCCTTGTACTTCGCCTGAATCTTCTTCATTTCAGGTGCAAGATCCATCATGCGGCGCTGCGCCTTAATTTGGCGTACCGTGACGGGAATCAGTGCTGAGCGCACCACTACAACGAGACCGAGGATAGCAAGCAACCAGGTCACTCCCGAAGCGGGATCCATGCCTATCCAGGTAAAGAGCTGGTGCCAGGCCCACAGCACGAGCTCAACCAGCCACCGTAGTGGCCAGAGGATCGTGTCGATGAATTCCATCATGATCAGGACTTTCGAGTATTTGGGCGAACGAATCCGCGTGTATTAGTTGTAAAATTTGGGTGTGCACGCTCAGGTGCATCATCAATGCCACCCGGTGAGAACGGATTGCAACGAAGCAACCGCCACACGGTGAGTGCCACACCGATTACGAAACCTTGGCGCTGGAATACTTCCAAAGCGTAGCGCGAACAACTTGGATAGTACCTGCAGACTTGACCATAGAGTGGCGAGATAACTCGGCGATAGCCAAGCATAAAGGCTATTGCAATATTCCGTGGCAGTAGCCAGAGTTCTTGAAAAAGCTTCGAGATCATGCTGGTTCGGCTCTTATTTTTTCTACGCGATCTAATGCTCTGTCAATCTCACCCTTGAGATCTTGAAAAGAAATCTCTGCTGACCGTGGTAACAAGCGAAAGACCACATCAGCTCCGGTGAACCCACGACTCAGACGTTGATCAACAATTGTTTTCAACCGCCGTCTTACGAGGTTTCGAGTAACCGCATTGCCCACTGTTTTAGACACAATGAATCCGAATCGTGCTGGTTGCTCACGCCCCACATGCAAAACCGCGTGGGTGATGCAACTTGCACCCCCCACGCGGTTGCCCTTGCGAACGATGTAGCGATACTCATCACCCCGGGTTACGAGGTGTGTCTTCGCTGGCACGGTCGCCGTAGAGAAGAATTACGCGGTCAGCTTCGAACGGCCCTTGCCGCGACGAGCCGCAACGATGGCGCGCCCTGCGCGTGTACGCATGCGGGCACGGAACCCGTGTACCTTAGCGCGACGACGGTTATTGGGTTGAAAAGTACGCTTGCTCATGAAAACTCCGTGAAGTCTGTGCCTTACGGCACTGAAAGTCGGTGGGTGGGCACGCTTGTGCGCCCATACAACTCAGAAAGTCTACGCCTATCACGACTCAGAGTCAAAGAGAGCACACAAAAACACGGATTATCGGTGCCCTCGAGGGTTTTGA
>JAPXTT010000121.1:0-4571 GCA_033812395.1 Leucobacter sp.
GTGCAACACGATTCTCAGCTGTGCAGAGAGGTGCCCCCGCAAGCGCGTCGATCTCTGACTGCTGCCATTTCGCATCGGTGATATTGCCCTCGGCATCACGTTTGAGATCACCAGCCTCGGGCTTCTTAAACACCTCGAAAACGAGCTGCGAGTTCTCGGGCACCAGGCCGCCCACCACCGCGGTGTCGGTGATGGGGTCTTCGACGCTGGCGAGAGGCTTCGCTTCGGTGCGAACTTCTGGGTGCACAATTTGCGCCGACTCATCGGGAACACCGAAATCGTCGCACCGTTGCTGCCAGAAGCCCTGCGCACGCGTCTCTTGATGCTCGTCAATAATGCACCAGCGCATCGTGATAAACGTGTGCTCGCGGGCCGTGTTCACCGGGATGGTGATGGCTTCAGACACCAGTTGCTGCCCGTTTTGCTGCGGGTCGGTGGTGACACGAACCGTTGCGAGCGGCACGGCCCCTGTGGGCACCTCTGAGGTCTGCGCAAGCTCTACGCCAGACACAAGATATGCCGTTCCGGTGAGGGTGAGCGGCATGCGCTCGCCCGCATCGTCTCGCAGCCAGTTCTGCATTGCGGGCACGGTGATCGTGTCAGTAAAGCTGTCACCAAGTCCGATCTCGTGCATCGAGAGTTTCGTGGTGAAACTCTGCTGCATTTTGCCAACCTGCGTCTCGTTCGCAGCGCCGAACCCGTCGCTGTAGTAATAGTTTTTCGGCAGCGCTTTGCAGCCTAACTGGGCACTCGGCTCGACACAGTCTTCGCTGCCAACCGTCGGGTCTTGGTCATTCGCATCAATACTCCACTGATAGGTGTAATACCCCTGCTCGGCGATTGGGTCATCGAAGACGAATGCGTAGCGCTGCGGGGTCGAATGATCACGCGCGGTGTCTGTGGTAAACGAGGCGCGTGCTGCAACCGGCGCCCCGACCGGAGCCTCGGGCGACGGGTTGAGTGCAGGGTCGGTCAAAAACGGGCCATATGCGGTGACGGTGGCCTTGATGGGCATCCATTCGCGGGCCCCATCTGGGTTCATGCGCCATCGCCAGTCACCGCTGAGGCCCGCTGCGGCAGTCGCTGCAGTTGGCGCGAACGTGGGCGTCTTCTCGACCGCAGGGGCCGCGGCGAAGATTACATCATCGCTGTGGTGCTCGCCGACCTCGACAAACTTGCTGGTCACCATGCTTGATACCAGGGGTGCCCACGTCGTATCAAGGTCTGCATGGGCCGCCTGCAGCGGCCTCACCAGCGGCTCTTCGATGCTCACCGCAGACTGCGAGCCGCTGCCGTCGCCCCACTGCACCCGCTTGGCCACCTCGAGATAGTTGCCAGTGAACGACACGCGGTAGAAGCGATCCCACCCACTGCTTGCAGCGGGGCGCCCCTCCCAGGTGAGCGAGGTGCCAAGCGGGGCGCCCGCCCCACCCCAGCTGCGTGTGGTCGAACCGTCACTGAACACGCCGTTCTCGATGTGCAAGCTCAGGGTGCCAAGTGGCACCGACACGGTGCCACGATACGGTTGCCCAGCGGTCACACCGATGCTCGGGGTGTCGTGTGATGCGCCCGCATCGATCGCGTTGGTCCACGCCGCAGCCTCTGCCCTGAGCGCCGCTGCGAACGACACCACATCAGGCCCGACCGACCGGTGCACCTTCGCAACCTCGCCGAGATACGCAGCGTTGCCTCGGCCTTCTGCGCCCCGAATCTCCCAGATCGCGAGGGCTACTGCGGCGGCCTGCATGTTGTCGTTTGTTTGCCCGTAACGGGTCATGAGGTAGGTGATTTGGCGCAGCGGCACGCCGGTAGTGGTCGCGACGCTGACCCCGTCAGAGCTGTTGCCGGGTATCTCGTCGCTGCCGACAAAATCGGGCACCTGAGTGCCCGACCGAACCCAGGGCTCGACGCAGTACACGAACTTGCCGTTCACCACGAAGGCGCCCGCGCCGTACACGTGTATGCCGTTGCCCCAGTTGATGCCGGGACCGTGGTGGTGTTCGAGCGCACTGGCCGCAGGCAACGGCAAGAGGGTCGCAGGTGCGAGGGTCAGGGTGCCACCAAACAGCGCTGCTCCGACGAGCAACGCAGCGACGCGCCCAAGCGGTGTGCGCCGAAGCGCCGAGCGCCGAATCGATGGGGCGCTCGGGCCGCCCGGATTACTTTGATACTCCAAGGAGTTCTCCTTCGCTAGTAGTCGAAGGCAGGCCGTTCACGCGGGGGCCACGAAACGGCCTGCCACTTACTAGAAGCGAAGCGGCGCGCAAGCGCATATTACGGGGTCAACGTGTCATCGCGCACGATGAGATTCGGGTCGGTGTGATTCGCGATCCCGCGCTCAAATTACCGGCTGCTGCGCGCGGTGCGGCCGCGAAGGGTGCCAACGAGGCGCTGCACATCATTTGCGTCTCGCTCGACGCGCCAGCTCGCCCAAATCTCGCTGCCGGGCAGCAGCGACTCGCCCCCGCGCGCCACCGGAATCACCGCATGGGTGCGTTTGCCGGCGAGGTGCCGTGCAAGCGGCTGGGCAAGCAGTGCGCCACCGAGACCGGTTGCGACGAGCTCGAGCGTCGCGTTCGCGTCACCCGGCATCCACGTAGGATCAGCCCAAGCCTCAGCAGCGGGCCAGCCGTGAAAGTGGTCTGGGTGATCGAGCAACCTCACGAGCGAAAGGTCTTCGAGGCTCACTTCGTGCTGCTCAGCAAGCTCGTGGTCTGCCGCGACAACTAGCGCGATAGTTTCTTCGTAGAGCCGCATGGCGTGGCGGGTGCGGTGGGCCTCGTCGCTGCCCTCGGGGCGAGCTTTGGGGGCGACTCGCTCGAGCAGCACGTCGCACTCGGTGCGTGCCATCTCGGCCTCGTGCAGGTCAACCGGCACCAGTTCGAGCGGTTGTTCACGCACCGAGCGCGCCCAGCGTTCGGCCCACTTGCTCGGAGCGATGCCACGCACGAAGCCAAGCCTGATGGGCGGCAGCGAGATTGGGGTGGCAGAGTTGGTTGCGGTAGGTGCGTCGGCTGTTGCTCGCTTTTTCGGTGCGCTCGAGGCCTGCTTGCCCTGCTTGCCCTGCGCGGGCGACCGCTTGCCCGTGCTTGCGCCGCCACGGGAGCCGCCTCTTACGCCGCCACGACCGCTGCCTCGCGGGGTGCTGCCGCGAGATGCTTTGCGATTCACGGGGCGACCTCCGAGTAAATGTCGTGTTCGTAATCGAGTCTGGCTGAAGACAGCGCGATGCGATAGTTGTCGGGTGACTCAACATGCCTGAGTGGGGTGCCCTCGGCCACATAGTGGGGCAGAGCGAGTCGCGCGTGCCCCTGCGGCGGCAGGCCGCTTGCTGGCACCACCCGCCACCAGCTCACCGCGTGGCCGTAGTGCGCCATCACATTGCCGACCGCACGCGGTGCCTGTGATCTTATTACCCACGCCACATCGCCGTAGGTCATCACGCGCCCCGGGGGAATGCGCCTGACCACGTCGAGCACCGCATCGACGAACTCTGGGCTTGGCATGCGTCAAGCCTACGGGTTTTGGGGCGATGGTCTGCCGTCGTTCTCAGCACAAGGTGTCGTGCCGAGCCGCGCTACCCGAGCGCCGAGACCCCGAGCAGCTTGCCGATCGCATAGGTAGCGGCGACCGCGATGCCACCGAACAGCAGCTGGCGACCCGCGCCCGCGAACGGGTTGCGATTGGTGAACTTCGCGGCGGTGAAGCCCGCGGCGAGCAGGCCGATGCCGCCGAAGAGCAGACCCCACCAGAGGGTGCCAAACCCCAGCAAAAACGGCAGCACCGGAATAATTGCGCCAACACTGAACGCGACAAACGATGACACCGCAGCCACTTTCGGCGAGGGTTGTTCGTCGGGGCTGAGCCCGAGCTCGTGGGCGAGATGCACGCGCAGTGCCTGCTCGGAGTTTGCGTGCACCTGAGAAGCCGCATCGCGGGCAGTGTCGGGCCGCATGCCGAGCGACTCGAACATGGTCGAGAGCTCAGCCTCTTCGCCGTCAGGGTTGCGCTTCAGCGCATCGCGCTCGGTTGCGACCTCGACCTGCAGCTGTTCGTTCTGCGTGCGCACTGAGGTGTACTCGCCGAGGGCCATTGAAATCGCGCCGGCGATGAGGCCCGAGATGCCCGTGATTGCGACAATGCCGGTCGAAGCGCCGGCTGCGGCGATGCCCGCGATCAGGCCCACGTTTGAGACAAGGCCGTCCATGGCCCCGAACACCGAAGCGCGCAGCCAGCCTGAACCTGCCGAAGACGAGTGGGTGTGGTCGTACTCGTGTGGGTTTGCGAAGTTGATTTCATTCACGTATGGCCACGCTAGCAAGCAAACGCGATGCGTGAGAACCCGCTCGTGATGCTTGTGCGGGCGCGCAAAACAATTACGGCAAGACGTAGTTTTGCTGCTGCGTCTCTGAGGCTGCGACCAGGCGCGCCATGACCGTGCGCAGTGCCGAGATGACCGCCTGAACCGAGTGGCGGTGCAGGTTTTCGGGTCGGGTCAGCACGTCGATGCTGCGGGTCGCGTTGACGCCGGTAAGCGGGCGCAATACGAGGCCGGGCAGTGTCGCACCCAC
>JAPXTT010000122.1:0-4564 GCA_033812395.1 Leucobacter sp.
CGTGTGCATATCTGGTGATTTTGCGCGCGCCTCATAGACTCACGCGTTTGTGGTTCGCAGCCATGCTACCTGTGCTTGCTGCGGCATTGCCGAACACAGGCCGCACTGTGGCGAAGTTGTAGCCGTCTGGGCTGTGTATTTTTGCCCCTTGGCGCGTGCTGGTGGGGTTGCTTTACCTTTTGCAGAAGAAGGTTGTGCTCAGCATGCACAGCGTGCGAGATATGCACTACGTGCGATATTTTTGCAAGAATCGACGCACGTAGTGCATATCTCGCACGGAATGCCCGGTCACCGCACTGTCTCGTTCGATCGTTTTGGCGAAGGCGAAGGTTGTTGCTAAGCTGAACTGGTTGTACGGTGCTTCGGTATCGCACATCGACTCGCGCGAGTGGCGGAATTGGCAGACGCGCTGGCTTCAGGTGCCAGTGCTCGAAAGGGCGTGGGGGTTCAAGTCCCCCCTCGCGCACGCGGGTTATTTCACGGAATCACCTCGGTACGTTTCATGAAATACATAAAAGCCCCGGATCAGGGTTCTGATTCGGGGCTTTTGCGTTGCTGGCGTTGAGTTTGGGGCGGTGCGAGCGCCGGGCTATCGGGTGAGCCGGGCTATCAGCGGGCTATCGGCCAAAAGTGGCTACGGTTGCAAGTCTGTTCAGCCTGCAATCTGACTCTGGGCTCGCACCCGGTGTTGTTCAACTGCGGCGACGGCAACAACTACGCAGACCGCCGCACCGTTGACGGTCACGATAGGAAGCAATGCACACGCAAGTACCAATAGCGTTGCGAGCAGAAACACTACTGAGGCAGTGACCGAGATACTGCTGCGAAGCAGGATCAGCCGAACCGCCGCCATGAAGATCGAGATAGGCACGGTAAGCGCGAGCGAAGCCATCGTCGCGCTCAGGTGCTCCGATGCTCCTGAGAGCAGATCAAGCTCGACCTCGATGCCCGCCGAAATCGCCCCAACCGCTGCGAAAAGAAGATAGTGGGCATAGCCGAAACCGAAACCCGCTCTTGCCAAGTCGAACTGCTCACCATACTCGTGCGAGAATTACATCCACCACACCCCGGCCGCCAACACCAGACCTGCGGCAGCGAGCCCCACGACGCCCTCAACGTGTTCGCCCGTGTTCACCGCGTCGATGATCGCGTTGGCCGAGGCGAGCAGGCTCTCGCCAAGCAGAATCAGCACGAACAGGCTATAGTGCTCGGCAATATGATGCGGGTGCCACGGTGTACTTCTCGCGCGTTCTGCCCAGACCGGCACCAGCACCCCACCCATCTGCACGATTGTCATGACTCGATACAGCCAGTCGTCGGAGTCGAACGCCGATGCGAAACAAGTGAAATTCATCCACGCCCACCAAATGGCGAAGAAGATCATGGCATACGCGAGCACCGTGGCCGCAGCGTGCCCCTCTACTACGCCGTGGTGCAGATTCTGCGAAGCCTGGGAGACGGCGATGACGAACACGAGATCAAAGAAGATCTCGAGGGAGCTTGCGACTCGGTGCTGCTCGTGTGGGTCGCGACTCGACATGCGCATGAGACCGAATTTTTGCAACACTGTGGCGGTCATGCATGAGACCTGTTTGTTTGTTGCCCATCACTGCTTCTTCTCTGCAGTGAGAGAGTGTCAACTGGCAAAAAGTGACGTTTTCACTCCCTCGGAGCAGCCGCACAATGAGAATTGTAGCCTCGACACTCGGCGCACCATCTATGGTTCAGCGGTACAGTGAACACCGTACGCCGCACTACTTTCGAAGGTGCAAACATGACCGTGATCGATAACGCCGTCTACGTGAACGGCTTGCGCACACCCGACCCCGCGAGCCTGGACGACACGTATGAAGCGACCCAAGATAGCGGCGGCATGGCCTGGATTGGTCTCTACCGCCCCAGCGCCGAAGAGATCTGGTCGATAGCGAACGAGCTTGACCTGCACCCGCTCGCGGTAGAAGACGCGCTCTCAGGCCACCAGAGACCCAAGATTGAGCGCTACGGAGACACCTTCTTTCTGGTGCTGCGGCCCGCACGCTACATCGAAGAATCAGAAGAAGTCGAGTTTGGTGAGGTGCACCTTTTTATCGGCCCAGACTTTGTGGTTGCGATTCGTCACGCTGAGTCACCTGATCTCGCTCGCGTTCGCAAGCGACTGGAGGCAGAACCGAAGCTGCTGGCACGCGGCCCGCACGCCGTGCTCTACGCGATCCTCGATGAAATTGTCGACGAATACGGCCCGGTCATCGCCGGCCTTGAGAACGACATCGATGAAATTGAAGACCAGCTGTTCGAAACCCAAGACACCCAGGTGTCGCGGCGCATCTACGAGCTCTCGCGAGAGGTCATCAATTTTCAACGCGCAACGCAACCTCTGGTCGGCATGCTCGAATCGCTCATAAAAGGATCGCCTGGCCTCGTCATCGACCTTGAAATTGAGCGGCATCTCGGTGACGTGCTTGACCACGCGCTGCGAGTGGTCGAGCGGGCAGACACGTTTCGCTCGGTGCTTGAGAACGCCCTGCACGTGCACGCCACCCTCGTGGCGCAGCGACAGAACGACGAGATGCGACGCATGACCGAGGTGAGTCTCGCCCAGAACGAAGAGACCAAGAAGATCTCATCGTGGGCGGCAATCTTGTTTGCGCCGACATTGGTGGGCTCGATCTACGGCATGAACTTTGATCACATGCCAGAGCTGCACTGGGGGCTTGGGTACCCGTTCGCGATAGTGCTGATGTTCGGCACTGGTGTGGTGCTATACGGAGTATTCAAATTCAAGAAATGGTTGTAGTGGGCACAGACATGCACTGACAACACGCATTTTTGGGTGCATTGGTCGACGTGAATATTTGCAAAAACGATCGCTGGCACCGACACTACACTTGCACCCATGGCAGCAGAAACAACAGTGAGCTATGCGGCGGAACGACCGAAGGCATTTGTTGACGCGGTAATTGCCATCGCGTTGACTCTGCTGATCTTGCCACTGATGGAGAGCGTGGGCGACGTCGCCGCAGCCGGAGAGAACACGCTCTCTTGGTTCGAAGATCATCGCGGGCAGTTGGTGAGTTTCGTTCTGAGTTTTGTACTGATTGCAATGTTCTGGATGATTCATCACCAACTCTTCACCGGAGTGCACCGCGTGACGTCACCACTCTTGTGGTTGCTCGGCGCGTGGATGCTCACGATAGTGTGGCTGCCGGTCGCAACCGCGATCGCCGGTCACATGGCTGATAGTGATTTGCTTGCGAGGGGGGTGTACATCGGTAGTCTCACGTGCACCGCAATTCTGATGCTTGTTGTTCGGCTCTACCTACGGGCGCGCCCAGAGCTGCACTCCATCGGGCGCGCTGACTTCGTGGCAGGTATCTCGCTTGATCTCTCGCTGGTATTCCTGTTTCTCTTTGCCCTGTTGCTCACCATCGTGTTTGAGGCGCTTGGGTATTGGGCGCTTGTGGTTACGGTGTTTTCGGGGCTGGTTCAGCGGCTGCTTGTTCGGGCGCTGAGACGCAGCGTGTAGTTGTGGTGACTGTGCCCGGTAGGCACTGTGCATTCTGGTGAAATCGTGAGCTGTGTTGTCTATTCAGGCCAAAGGTAGCCCGTGAAGCTCGCCTGGGCGGTAAACAGATTTAGGTACGTGAACTCAGCTTTTTGCGCGGCTCACTGAGAGGAACAGCAGACATGACCGATGCATTCTGGGCAGAGCGTCCCGAAGAGATATTGCGGGTCGATACCGGTTTTCGTTTGGCACACATTGACCCAGGATCGAAGCCCGGTACTGTTGCTACCAAGCTCGAGGGGCAGACCGAGCTTGCGCGTAGCGCGCAAGAGATGCGTGAGCTGCAAGAGAAGCTGTTTGCGCAGAGCCGCGAGGGTGCACCAGAACGGCTGCTCGTTGTGCTTCAGGCGATGGATGCCGCAGGAAAGGGCGGCATAGTGAATCACGTCTTCGGGCAGCTTGAGCCCTATGGTCTCGAGCTGACGGCTTTCAAAGCGCCTACCGAAGAAGAGCGAGCTCACGACTTTCTGTGGCGAATCGAGCCGCGCGTACCCGGGCCCGGTGTCATCGGACTCTTCGACCGCTCGCACTTTGAGGACGTGCTGATTCAACGCGTGCGCGGGTTTGCGCCGCCAGAAGAGATCGAGCGCCGTTACGGTGCGATTGTCGACTTTGAAGAACGCATTGCGGGCAAGGGGGTACGCATCGTGAAGATCATGTTGCACATCTCGCCCGAAGAACAGGGCACGCGGCTGCTCGACCGGCTCAACGACCCTGAGAAACACTGGAAGTACAATCCCGGCGATGTTGATGAGCGCGTGCACTGGTCGAGCTACATGCAGGCGTTTCAGATTGCGATAGAGCGAACCCACGCTGAGCACGCGCCCTGGTACGTCGTGCCAGCGAATGCGAAGTGGTATGCCCGGGCAGCAGTACAGCGCATTGTGATCTCAGAGCTGCAGCGGCTCTCGCCCGAGTGGCCTGCGGTGAAGTTCGACGTGGCGGCTGAGCGCGAGCGGGTGCTGCAGACGTTGGGTATCAGCTGGCCGTAGCTGTCTCGGG
>JAPXTT010000123.1:0-4563 GCA_033812395.1 Leucobacter sp.
ACAAAGATCAACGGCCAGCGCTTTCGTGAAGCGGCACTCAGCCCCGAAACGGTGATCACTATCGGCCAAACCGCCCTGCGTTTTCACCTCACGCCCAATCGTGGCACCGGCCAGGCAAGTAGAACACCGCAAAGACAAGCTGCGCCCACACAGCAGCCGGTCACACAACAGCCGCGATCCTCTGCCCCTCAATCGCCTAAACCCCACGGCCACAACACTTCGAACCAGGCACCGCAGCCCGGAATCGAACAGGACTTCTGGAGGGGCCTGTGAGTGAACTCACCCTGATGATCATGCGCATCGGCTTTCTGCTGTTGCTGTGGTTGTTCATTTTTGCCATCGTCTATGCACTTCGCAGTGATCTCTTCGGTGCACCAGTACGCAAGTTGCCCAGCAGCAACGATGGATCGCCCAACACACAGGCCGCAGCACCAGTAGCGGCAACACCAGTCACAGCAGGCGCAGCGCTGCAAGGCGCGGCCCCACCAATCACGCCGTCAGGTGGCGCACTGCCCTCAGCAGGATCATCGGCACAGGCGCGCACACTCGTCATTACCTCGGGAAGCGCTGCGGGCACCTCACTGCCACTTGATGACTCAGTCATCACCATCGGACGCAGCACCGACTCAACCCTCGCAATCGTCGACGAATACACCTCGACGTACCACGCAAAACTCGCTCGCAGCGGCGAGCAGTGGCTGCTCACCGACCTCGACTCGACCAATGGCACAAAAGTGAATGGTAGCCGCGTCAGCGGCACGGTGCTCGTGCCGACCTTCACCCCAGTGACCATCGGCACCACCACGTTTGAGTTGAGGCCCTAACAGTGACGGTCGGCTATGCAAGCGCCATCGGTAGCCATGTTGGCATGGTGCGCTCGAATAACCAGGATTCTGGCTACGCCGGTAATCGCTTATTTCTTGTTGCTGACGGGATGGGCGGCCACGCGGGTGGTGATGTCGCGTCTGCGTTGACTACGCGGGCAATCGCTAAGCTCGACGAGTTTCCTCATGAGGGCCACGAAGGTCAGCAAATATCAGGCACCGTCGACTCGGTGGCTCACGACACCGCGCCCCTGACCATACAATCCGCCATTCCCGCGGCCCCCGATGCTGCTGCAAAATTGCTCGCAGACTCACTGCTCAAAGCGAACCGCATGCTGCGCGCCACTGTCGGCGAGCGCCCTGAGCTGGCTGGTCTCGGCACCACGTTCTCTGGCTTTCTGACAATTGGTGACAGGCTCGCCCTCGCGCACATCGGCGACTCTCGCCTCTACCTGTTGCGCGACGGTGAGATGAAGCAGATCACCAAAGACCACACCTTCGTGCAGCGTCTGGTTGACAGCGGTCGCATTACCGAAGAAGAAGCAAAGACACACCCCCGGCGCTCAGTGCTCATGCGAGTTCTTGGTGACGTTGACAGCAGCCCAGACATCGACACTGATGTGCTCACCACCCGAGAGGGTGATGTGTGGCTGCTCTGCTCTGACGGCCTTTGCGGGTACGTCGAAGAAGACGACATCGAGAAAATTCTGCTGAGCCGCCACTCGCTGCAGGGTGCGGTTGACTCACTGATCGACAAGGCGCTGTCATTCGGAGCCCCCGACAACGTCACGGTCGTGCTTGTCGAGACTCAGCCGGGGCCCGCTTCGAATACCGAACCGGGCACGGCAAGGTTTGCGGGATCAGCAGAAACAACCACTGATACCGGTACCGTTCGCGAGACCGGCACGGCCCGTATCAAGCTCATGACCCGGCGTCGCGTGGTGCGCCGCGCCACACCAGTGGCAGAGAGCCACTTCGAACCGCGCGTCGACGAATATCTCAACGAGCTCATCGCAGAGACGAAGCGCCGAAATCGACGACGCCGCCTGCTCTGGGCTTTCGGTCTGCTCGGCGTCATCGCGCTGCTCTGTGGCGGTATTGCTCTTGCATACGAATGGACCCAGACTCGCTATTTCGTCGGCACCGACGGCACCACCGTGATCATCTACCAGGGTGTACAGCAGAGTGTTGGCTCACTTGCTCTGCACTCAGTGGCTGAAGACACCGGCATACCGCTCAGTGATCTCGACGGCCTCGAACGCCGCCAGATCGAGCGCACACTGAGTGCATCTTCGCTTGAAGAGGCTCGCGATATCGTGACGAGACTGGGGGGTGACGGAGCTTGAGCGACACACAAGAAGCCCGCCCCAAAAACCCTCGAACCAGCGAAACGGTACTGCAGCGCATCACCGCGATTCGTGCGCCCCGCCTGCTTCGCGGTCTCGAATTTTCACTCGTATTGTTTGCACTCGCGGTTGGTGTTGCCGCCGTGGTAATCGTCGATCTGACCGTCAACGAGCAAGTGACAGCAACTTTGCTGCTGCCCGGATTGTTATTTATCGCAGCGGTATTGGGAATGCACATCGCCATTCGACTCACCGCACCCGACGCAGACCCGCTCATTCTACCGATCGCTGTGATGCTCAATACTGTCGGCATCGCCCAGATCTACCGCATCGACCTCTCGAAGGGTGATATCGGGTGGGAGGCATACTCGGTGCGCCAACTCGTGTGGTCGGTGATCGCTATTGTCATCGCAACCGCGGTGCTCGCGCTGCTGCGCAACCACCTCACGCTCTATAAGTACACCTTCGTTTCGGGCCTCGGCGCAGTCGTGCTGCTGCTGCTGCCGATGCTGCCGTTGATCGGACAAGAGATCAACGGAGCCCGTGTCTGGATTCATATCGGCAGCTTCTCGTTTCAGCCTGGCGAGGTTGCCAAAATATTGCTTGCAATCTTCTTCGCTGGGTATCTGGTGCGAAACGCCGACGCATTGTCGATGGTTGGCAAGAAGGTGCTCGGTATTCGCTTTCCACGTGGCCGCGACCTCGGCCCGCTCATTGTGTTCTGGCTTGTCGCCATGGCCGTGCTGGTGTTTCAGCGTGACCTCGGCACCTCACTGCTATATTTCGGGCTCTTCCTTTCAATGTTGTACCTTGCAACCGGGCGTATCGGCTGGGTCATTCTCGGTATCGGGTTGTTCCTGGTCGGTGGCGTGCTCGCCAGCCAGGCTCTCGACTACGTCGGCAACCGCTTTGCGAATTGGCTCGATCCCTTTGCCGACCCGCTCGGGGCCAGCTATCAACTGGTGCAAGGTCTCTTCGGCATGGCAAACGGTGGCATGACCGGCACCGGCCTCGGCCAGGGCTTTCCCGGCGACACCCCCGAGTCTCGCAGCGACTACATTTTTGCGAGTCTCGGTGAAGAGATCGGCCTGGTCGGCCTCTTCGTGATCCTCGCCGCATATCTGCTGCTGATCGGCCGGGCGCTTCGCATCGGTTTCGCTGGCCAGGATGATTTTGGCAAACTGCTCGCTGCAGGCCTCGGTTTTGCCATCGCGCTGCAGGTATTCATTGTTGCTGGTGGCGTGACCCGCGTGATTCCACTTACCGGCCTCACAATGCCGTTTCTCGCCGCTGGTGGCTCTTCACTCGTGTCTAACTGGATCATCATCGCACTGCTCTTGCGCATGTCGAACTCTGTGCGAAACCGACCAAAGCTGGTGATTCGCGCATGAACAAGCAGCTGAAGTTTCTTTCTCGCACCGTGTTTGGCATGTTCATTGTGCTGTTCTTCTCGGTCACGATGATTCAGTTCGTGTCGGCTGACGAACTGCGCGACAACGAGCTCAACCAGCGCAGCATCAAAAACAGCTACAAGATTGAGCGCGGGTCGATCTTGGTCGACGGCAACCCGATCGCCTATTCAACCCCGACCGATGACGAGTTTCGTTTCATTCGCCAGTACGTAGACGGACCGCTCTATGCACCCGTTACTGGCTATTTTTCGCGCAGCCAGGGCGCAACGGGCCTTGAGAACGCCATGAACGCTGAGCTATCTGGCATGTCTGGGTCGCAGTTCTTCACGAGGCTGATGCGCACCATGACTGGTGAGGAGCCTCAGGGCAACTCAGTCGAGACGACACTGAGTGCGAGCGTGCAGGCGGCAACCGCCGAAGCTATGAGTGAGTTCAAGGGCGCAGCCGTCGCTTACGACCCCTCGACCGGCAAGATTCTCTCAATGGTTTCGTCGCCTAGCTACGACCCGAGCTTGCTGTCGTCGAACGACAACTCCGCGATTATCGCAAACTACGCAGAGTTGGTCGACGATCCCGCAAACCCGCTCTATAACCGCACTATCGGTGGCGACCTGTACCACCCGGGTTCGACCTACAAACTTCTCGTTGCGGCGGCTGCTATCGAGAACGGCACCGCAACGCCCGAAAGCACCTTTGCAAACCCGACTGCTTTGCAATTGCCTGGTACCTCTCACGAGATCAAAAACAACTGGAGTGGTGCATGCGGCAGCGGTGTGCAGACCACCCTGATGCAGGCAATCACCATGTCGTGCAACATTCCGATCGCTGAACTCGCGATGAGCATGGATCGTGACGCAGTGCCAGAGATGGCGAAGGCGTTCGGCTTCGAGCAGGACCTCTCGATACCGCTGAGTGTGACCCAGAGCGTGGCCCCCATTCCCGCAGATAACGCGCAGGTCGCAATCTCATCGATCGGCCAAC